>NZ_JBHYGR010000036.1:27959-73762 GCF_042738155.1 Kitasatospora sp. NPDC059088
CCCTCTCGCCCCCGGGGCGTCTCCGGGGGGGGTGGCGGCGGGGGGGGGGGGCCCCCCCCCGGCCCCGCCCGCCCGCGGGGGGGCGGGGGGGCGCCCCGGGGGCGCGCCGGGCCCGGGAGGGGCCTACGCCCCCTCGCGGAGCACCAGCGAGACCAGCTCCCGCTGGGAGTCGGTGAGTTTGGGGTCGGCGCAGTACACCGTCCGCCCGTCGACGGTGATCTCGTAGTGGAAGCCGTCCGGCACCCCGTACGAGGGCGCGCGCAGCCCGCCCGCGACGGCCTCGCGGGCGAGCGCGTGGACGTGCGGGGCGTCCGTGCGGTCGACGGTTTCGAGCTCCGCGTGGCGGAGGATTCCGGCGAGTCCGCCGGTCCGGGTCACCTGGATACGCATGGTGTCCATGGTGCTACGCAGGGGAGGCTTTTGCGGCTCTTTTCCCCGACCGTGACCTTAAGGCGGTCTCAAACCGCTCCGGACCGGTGGTGAACCGGTCGTCCGCGGTCAGCCCGGGCTGACGCCGACCTGGGCCCAGGAGGCCGTCACGGTGTCGGCGACCGGGGGCTTGTCGGGGTAACGGGCCTTGGCGGCGGCCACGGTGGCCCGGGCGAAGGCGGTGAAGTCGGCGGTGGCGGGCAGCCCGCCGCCGGTCAGGGCGTCGTACCAGATCCGCCCGGCCTGCTCCCAGGACGACCCGCCCAGGGCGGTGGCCAACAGGTAGAACGCGTGGTTGGGGATGCCGGAGTTGATGTGCACCCCGCCGTTGTCGTCGGTGGTGTCCACGTAGTCCCGCATGTGGGCGGGTTGCGGGTCCTTGCCCAGCTGGGGGTCGTCGTAGGCGGTGCCGGGCGCCTTCATCGAGCGCAGCGCCACGCCCTGGACGCCGGGGGCGAGCAGTCCGGCGCCGATCAACCAGTCGGCGGAGGCGGCGTCCTGGTGCAGGGCGTACTGCTTGACCAGCGAGCCGAAGACGTCGGAGACCGACTCGTTGAGCGCGCCGGGCTGGTCCTGGTAGTCCAGTCCGGCGGTGAACTGGGTGACGCCGTGGGTGAGTTCGTGGCCGATGACGTCGATGCAGGCGGTGAAGTCGCCGAAGACCTGGCCGTCGCCGTCGCCGAAGACCATCTGCGAGCCGTTCCAGAAGGCGTTGTCGTAGTTGCGGCCGTAGTGGACGCTGGCGTCCATCCGCAGGCCGCGGCCGTCGATCGAGTCGCGGCCGAAGACGTCGGAGTAGAGCGCGAAGGTGGCGCCCAGGCCGTCGTAGGCGTGGTTGACGGAGGCGTCGGCGACCGGGGCGTGGCCCTCGGTGCGGACGGTGCGCCCGGGCAGCCGCTGGCCGTGCCCGGCGTCGTAGACCAGCCGGCTGAGGCCGGGGGCGCCGGTGGTCGGCGGGGGAGCGGCGAGGCGGGCCGCGCGGTGCGCGGCGTCCAGGGCGAGGGAGTGGACGGCGGGCTGGTGACCGGCCTCGGCGAGGCGGTCCAGGACGTACGGCGGGACGATCGCGCAGCGCGGGACTCCTGCAGTCATGTGGCCCAGGGTGAGGCCTGGATGACCGGATGTCACCACCCGTGGCAGGACCGTTCCACGTCTCAAGGGGTGGAACGGAAGCCCGGATCACTTCGGGGGCGCGCGGGCCTGGGTTACGCTGGGCCACATCATGCGCAACGGGCTGCTTCTTCTTAGCTGCCGCGTCGAGGGCCTGTAGTCCACCGGGCCGGCTCCCTCGCCGCGGGGAACGAGCTGTGCGCGGAAACGGCGATGCGACGGCGTATCGCGGGGCGCAGCAGCGGCCGGCCAGTCGGTGTCGATCCCTCCCGACCGCCCGCACCACGCATCCACAGGAAGCCGAGAGTCCCCTCCATGACCGAGCAGACCTCCGCCGCGTCCGTCCCCGCCGCTCGCGCCTTCGTCGACCGGCCGACCCCGATCACCGCCGCCTCCGTGCGCCAGCGGCCCTCGGGCATGCGCCACGGGCGCTACCTGCCGTTCGGCACCGTCGACCTGCCGGACCGCACCTGGCCGCACCAGGTGATCACCAAGGCGCCGCGCTGGCTCTCCACCGACCTGCGGGACGGCAACCAGGCGCTGATCGACCCGATGTCCCCGGCCCGCAAGCGGAAGATGTTCGACCTGCTGGTGGCCATGGGCTACAAGGAGATCGAGGTCGGCTTCCCGTCCTCCGGCGCCACCGACCACGCCTTCGTGCGGTCGCTGATCGAGGAGGGGGCGATCCCGGAGGACGTCACCATCTCGGTGCTGACCCAGGCCCGCGAGGAGCTGATCGAGAAGACCGTCGAGGCGCTGGTCGGCGCCCCGCGGGCGACCGTCCACCTGTACAACGCGACCGCGCCGCTGTTCCGCCGGGTGGTGTTCCGCAACGACGAGGCGGCCACCAAGGCGATCGCGGTGGACGGCACCCGGCTGGTGATGGAGTACGCGGAGAAGCTGCTGGGCGACGACACCGTCTTCGGCTACCAGTACTCGCCGGAGATCTTCGTGGACACCGAGCTGGACTTCGCGCTGGAGGTCTGCGAGGCGGTGATGGACGTCTGGCAGCCCGGTGAGGGCCGCGAGATCATCCTGAACCTGCCGGCCACCGTCGAGCGGGCCACCCCGAACGTCCAGGCCGACCAGTTCGAGTGGATGTCGCGCAACCTGTCGCGCCGCGAGTTCGTCTGCCTGTCGGTGCACCCCCACAACGACCGCGGCACCGCCGTGGCCTCCGCCGAGCTGGCCTACATGGCGGGCGCGGACCGGATCGAGGGCTGCCTGTTCGGGCAGGGCGAGCGGACCGGCAACGTCGACCTGGTGACGCTGGGGATGAACCTGTTCTCGCAGGGCATCGACCCGCAGATCGACTTCTCCGACATCGACGAGGTGCGCCGCACCGCCGAGTACTGCAACCAGATGGAGGTGCACCCGCGCCACCCGTACGCCGGGGACCTGGTGTACACCTCCTTCTCCGGCTCGCACCAGGACGCCATCAAGAAGGGCTTCGACGCCCTGGAGGCGGACGCGAAGGCGGCCGGGGTGCCGGTGGCGGAGCACACCTGGGGAGTGCCGTACCTGCCGATCGACCCGAAGGACGTCGGCCGCACCTACGAGGCGGTCATCCGGGTCAACAGCCAGTCCGGCAAGGGCGGGGTGGCGTACGTCCTCAAGAACGACCACAAGCTGGACCTGCCGCGCCGGATGCAGATCGAGTTCTCCCGGATCATCCAGGCCAAGACCGACGCCGAGGGCGGCGAGGTCAGTCCGGCGGAGATCTGGCGGGTCTTCGAGGACGAGTACCTGCCGACCACCGGCAACCCGTGGGGCCGGCTGTCGCTGGCCGGTTCGCGCACCCTGACCACCGAGGACGGCCGGGACGCGCTGACCGCCGAGGCCGTGGTGGACGGTGCGCCGGTGACCCTGACCGGTACCGGCAACGGCCCGGTCTCGGCCTTCGCGGACGCGCTGGCCCGGATCGGCGTGGACGTACGGGTGCTGGACTACGCCGAGCACGCGCTGAGCGAGGGCGGCGACGCCCAGGCGGCCGCGTACGTGGAGTGCGCGGTGGACGGCAAGGTGCTGTGGGGCGTGGGCATCGACGGCAACACCGTGCTGGCCTCGCTGAAGGCGATGATCAGTGCCGTCAACCGCTCGCAGCGCGGCTGACTCCCGAGGGTGGTACGCGAAGGGCCGTCCCGTGGGACGGCCCTTCGCCGTGTCCGTCGGGCGTCCCGGGCGGGCTGTGGCCTGCGCCACATTTTTTCGGATCGGAAGCCGTTCGAGGTACTGACACGTGCCGGTAACCGTGGCAACATCGATCCACCGGCAAGCCGGGTCGGTGGGACGGCCTCGGTGTCCGGTCGCGTGACCTGTCCATAGTTGTGCAGGCCGCCTGCCATGTCTGGGGAGTGGCGCCGTGACCAGGTTGTGGGGTGTTCGCCCGAGGTGGCGGACCGATGTTCTCGGTGATTTCTTCTGTCCGGGCTGCGGCGGGGACCGCAACTACCGCCGGCAGCACGGCCGGCGGTGGCTGCGGTTGCTGGGGACGCCGGTCGCGCCGCTCGGACCGGTGATCGGCAGCGTGCAGTGCACCAGCTGCCACGGGCGCTACGGCGTCGAGTCCCTGGAGCAGCCCACCAGCGTGCGCCTCGGCGCGATGCTGCGGGACGCCCAGTACACCATCGCCCTGGCCCTGCTCGCGGCCGGCGGCACCGCCCACCGGGCGGCCCGCGAGGCAGCCTGCACGGCGGTGCGCGAGGCCGGGTTCGAGGACTGCGGCGAGGCCCAGGTGCTGGCCGCGCTCGCCGCGCTGTCCGGGCTCGGCGGCGAACTCCACGACGCCCACGGGATGGCCGGCGGCCTGACCGTGGAACTGCACGCGGTGCTCGAACCGCTCGCCCCGCACCTGGCCCAGCAGGGCCGGGAGCGGCTGCTGCTGCTGGGAGCGGCGATCGCCCTGGCGGACGGGCGCTACCTGCCGCAGGAGCGCGAGGCGCTGGCCGCGGTCGGCAGCTGCCTGGACCTGCCGCAGAGCCAGGTGCCGGCGCTGCTGGAGGCGGCGACCCGGGCACCGTACGAGAACCTGTAGGGCCTCGGCCCCGCCCCTCCGGACCTTCCGTATCCCCCACAAACGGGCCCGCCCCCCCTCCGGGCCCGCCGTGACCCGCACCGCAGTGGTCCTCCCCCACGGCCCCCGGTGCGGGCAACACGGCTGTCCACGGCTGTCAGAGCCCTGGGGGACAATGGGGGGCATGAGTCTTTTCCGGGACGACGGCGTCGTGTTGCGGGCGCAGAAGCTCGGCGAGGCCGATCGGATCATCACCCTGCTGACCCGCCACCACGGCAAGGTGCGGGCGGTGGCGCGCGGGGTGCGCAAGACCAAGTCCAAGTTCGGCGCCCGGCTGGAGCCGTTCTCGCACGTGGACGTGCAGTTCTTCAGCCGGGGGAGCGAGCTGGTCGGGCGCGGGCTGCCGCTGTGCACCCAGGTGGAGACCATCGCCCCGTACGGCGGATCGATCGTCACCGACTACGGCCGCTACACCGCCGGCACGGCGATGCTGGAGACGGCCGAGCGCTTCGCCGAGAACGAGGGCGAGCCGGCCGTCCAGCAGTACCTGCTGCTGGTGGGCGGGCTGCGGGTGCTGGCGGCCGGGACGCACGAGTCGCACCTGGTGCTGGACGCCTTCCTGCTGCGCTCGCTCGCGGTGAACGGGTACGGCGCGAGCTTCACGGACTGCGCCAAATGCGGCCTGGACGGGCCGAACCGTTTCTTCTCCCTCCCCGCAGGGGGGGTGCTCTGCGCGGACTGCCGAGTGCCCGGATGTGCCGTACCCTCCCCTGAGACACTGGTACTGCTCGGGGCGCTGCTGTCAGGGGACTGGCGGACGGCCGACGCCTGCGAGCCGCGGTACTGGCGGGAGGGCAGCGGCCTGGTCGCGGCCTATCTGCAGTGGCACCTGGAGCGGGGCATCCGCTCGATGAGATACGTGGAGAAGTGAGCACATGGCAGCGCGACGGCTCTTCGGCGGCGGCAAGCAGCGGGTCTACGAACCCCCGACCCCGCACCCCAGCGGCGCCAAGCCCCCGAAGCTCCCCGGCGAGCTGGTCCCGGACCACGTCGCCATCGTGATGGACGGCAACGGCCGCTGGGCCAAGGAGCGCGGGCTGCCCCGCACCGAGGGCCACAAGATCGGCGAGTCCGTGGTGCTGGACGTGCTCAAGGGCGCGATCGAGCTCGGCGTCAAGAACATCTCGCTGTACGCGTTCTCCACCGAGAACTGGAAGCGCTCGCCCGACGAGGTGAAGTTCCTGATGAACTTCAACCGGGACGTCATCCGCCGCCGCCGTGACGAGATGGACGCGATGGGCGTGCGGATCCGCTGGGCCGGCCGGATGCCCAAGCTGTGGAAGAGCGTCGTCCAGGAGCTCCAGGTCGCCGAGGAGCAGACCAAGGGCAACGACGCGGTGACGCTCTACATGTGCGTCAACTACGGCGGCCGGGCCGAACTCGCCGACGCCGCGCAGGCGATCGCGCTGGACGTGGCGGCCGGTCGGCTGGACCCGAAGAAGGTCAACGAGAAGACCATCGCCAAGTACATGTACCACCCGGACATGCCGGACGTGGACCTCTTCCTGCGCCCCAGCGGCGAGCAGCGCACCTCCAACTTCCTGCTCTGGCAGTCCGCGTACGCCGAGTTCGTGTTCCAGGACGTGCTCTGGCCGGACTTCGACCGCCGCGACCTGTGGCGCGCCTGCGAGCAGTTCGCGATGCGCGACCGCCGCTTCGGCGGGGCGATCCCGAACGAGGTCGCCGCGCCGCTGGAGCTGCCCACCCAGCGCTGACGCCGACCGGCGCGCGCATGCCGAAGGGCCCGCGGGAACGAACCGTTCCCGCGGGCCCTTCGGCCGTCGTCCGCGCGGGCTGCCCCCGTACGGACGGCCGTTCAGCCCTTCTTCGCGCAGTCCGCGCAGGTGCCGAAGATCTCCAGGGTGTGCGCGATGTCGCTGAACCCGTGCTCGGCGGCGACCGAGTTGGCCCAGCGCTCGACCGCGGGGCCCTCGACCTCGACGGTGGCGCCGCAGTGCCGGCAGACCAGGTGGTGGTGGTGCCCGCTGCTGCACCGGCGGTAGACGGCCTCGCCGTCGGCGGTGCGCAGCACGTCCACCTCACCGGCGTCGGCGAGCGACTGGAGGGTGCGGTAGACCGTGGTCAGACCGACGGAGTCCCCGCGGTGCTTGAGCAGGTCGTGGAGCTCCTGGGCGCTGCGGAAGTCCGCGATCTCGTCCAGGGCCGCCGAGACGGCGGCTCGCTGCCGGGTCGAGCGGGCGCGCGGCGACGGGCCTGCGGTGGTCACCGTGGGTCCTCCTGGGGTCGTGGGCGTCACGCACCTCATTGTGCCAGCCCGGCCCGCCGCTCCGGAGTGGTCGTGTCGGAGGAAGTCCTTCCCGGGTCCTGGCCGGGGATCCGGCCGGTGCCGCGGCCGGGGATCGGGTCGGGGAAGGCGTCGGTGATTCCGTCGGGGAAGGCGTCGGGGATTCGGTCCGGGAGCCGGACGTCGCAGACCTGGGGGGCCGGGTCGGCGTCGCCGCGGCGCCGGTGGCGGCGGCGGGCCAGCGGGGCGGCGATCGCGCTGAACACCGCGAACACCGCGATGGCGAGCAGCACGATGGCCGGGCCGGAGGGCACGTCGAGCTGGTAGGAGCCGGTGACGCCGGCCAGCGAGACCACCACGCCGAGCGCGATCGAGGCGGCCTGGGTGGCGGCGAAGGAGCGGGTCAACTGCTGGGCGGCGACCACCGGGACCACCATCAGCGCGCTGACCAGCAGCAGGCCGACCACCCGCATGGCGACCGTGACGGTGACCGCGGCCATCACCGCGAGCAGCAGGTTGAGGGTGCGCACCGGAACTCCGGTGACCCGGGCGAAGTCCTCGTCCTGGCAGATCGCGAAGAGCTGGCGGCGCAGGCCGACGGTGACCGCGATGACCACGGCCCCGAGCACCGCGATGGTGGCCAGGTCGGCGGGGGCGACGGTGAGGATCGAGCCCCACAGGTAGCTCTCCAGCGAGCCGGCCCCGGCCTGGGCGGACATCGAGACGAGCAGCTTGCCGCAGGCCATGCCGCCGTAGAAGAGCATCGCCAGGGCGATGTCGCCGCGCTGGTTGCCGCGCGAGCGGACCAGCTCCATGGTGACGGCGCCGAGCACGCAGACCAGCACGGCCATCCAGACCGGGCTGGTCTGGAAGATGAAGCCGAGGCCGACGCCGGTCATCGCGACGTGGCCCATGCCGTCGCCCATCAGCGCCTGGCGGCGTTGCACCAGGTAGATCCCGACGGCGGGGGCGGTGATCCCGACCAGTACGGCGGCCAGCAGGGCGCGCTGCATGAAGTCGTAGGAGAGCATCTCGGTCATGCGAGCAGCCTCGGCGGGGTGAGGTCGGCGTGCGGGTGGACGTGGTCGTGGCCGGGCAGCGCGTGCAGGCCGGTGTTGGGGACCGGCGGGCCGTCGTGCGCGACGCAGCCGTCCCGCAGCACCACGGCGCGGTCGATCAGCGGCTCCAGCGGCCCGAGTTCGTGCAGCACCAGGAGCACCGAGGCGCCGCGGCCGACCTCGGCGCGCAGGGTGTCGGCGAGCACCTGCTGGCTGGCGGCGTCGACGCCGGCCATCGGCTCGTCCATGATCAGCAGGTCGGGGGTGCCGACCAGGGCGCGGGCGATCAGGACCCGCTGCTGCTGGCCGCCGGAGAGGTCGGCGACGCCGTCCCCGGCCCGGTCCAGCATGCCGACGGCGGCCAGCGCGCCGTCCACCGCGGCGCGGTCCCGGCGGCGGAACGGCAGCAGCCGGTGCTGCGCCAGCCGCCCGGTGGAGACCACCTCGCGCACGGTGGCGGGGACGCCGGAGGCGGCGGTGGTGCGCTGCGGGACGTACCCGATCCGGTGCCAGGCGCGGAAGGAGCCGTACGGGGTGCCGAACAGCTCCAGGGTGCCCTGCTCCAGCGGCACGGAGCCGATCACGGCCTTGACGGTGGTCGACTTGCCGGAGCCGTTGGCGCCGAGCAGGGCGACGACCTCGCCGGGTCGGACGGTGAGGTCGACGCCGCGCAGCACCGGCCGGCCGCCGCGCGAGGCGACGGCGTCGAGGAGGCGGACGGCCGGGGGTATCGGGTGGGTCATGGTGGTGCGTCCCGTCAGCTCGCGGGGGTGGGGGCGGCGGTCGCCGTGGGCGCGCCGAGGGCGGCCCGGAGGTTGGCCAGGTTCTGCTTCATGACGGTCAGGTAGTCGTCCTTGGCGGCGCCGTTGGATGCATCAGTCTTGACGCCCTCCAGCGGGTCCAGCACGGCGGTCTTGAGGCCGAGGTCCTTGGCGACGGTGTCGGCGAGCTTGGGGCTGACCAGGGTCTCGAAGAAGATCGTGGTGACGCCGTTGTCCTTGGCGGCCTTCTGCACCTCGGCGAGGCGGGCCGGGGTGGGCTCGGACTCCGGGTCGACGCCGTTGATGGCGACCTGGGTGAGGCCGTAGTGGTCGGCGAGGTAGCCGAAGGCGGCGTGGCTGGTGACGAAGGTCTTGGTCTTGACGTCCTGCAGCCCGGTCCGGAACTCCTGGTCCAGGGCGGTGAGCCGGGTGACCAGGTCGTCGGTGTTCTTCCGGTAGTCGGCGGCGTGGGCGGGGTCGGCCTTGGCGAACTCGGCGCCGACGCTCTTGGCGATCGCGGCGTAGCGGCTCGGGTCGAGCCAGACGTGCGGGTCGCCGGCCGGGCCCTCGTGCTTGTGGCCGTCGCCCTCGGCGGTGCCCTCGTCGAGGTGGTGGTCGACCAGCGGGCTGGCGGCGGTGGCGTCGATCTTGTGCTTGCTGCCCGACTGGTCGACGGCCTGGTCGACGGTGGGCTGGAGGCCCTTGAGGTAGAGGATCGCGTCGGCCTTCTGGACGCCGGCGACCTGCTTGGCGGTGAGTTCCAGGTCGTGCGGCTCGACGCCGGGCGCGGTGAGGTCGGTGACCGAGACGTGCTCCTTGCCGATCTGCTGGGCCAGGAACTCCATCGGGTAGAAGGAGGCGACGACGTTCAGCTTGCCGTCCGTGCCCTGGGCGCTGCTGCTGCCGCCGCAGGCCGTGAGGGCCAGTGAGGAGGCGAGGGCGGCGACGGCGAGGGCGGCGGTCTTGCGGGTCCGGCGGCTGAGCAGTCCGATCATCATGACAATCATTCTCATCTCAAGTGGAAATGATTGTCAACTCACTCGGACGGGTGAACGACAGGTGGCCGTGGACGGGGGGAGCCGGACCATATCGATTTGAAACCCGTACCCGTCCGGCCGGTAACCTTGGGTATTCGGGTACGAGCAACCAGCCGTGCCCTGACCGTGCCGTACGTACTGAAGAGAGCACTGTGGCCGCCGACAAGATCGACACGATCGTCAGCCTGAGCAAGCGCCGAGGCTTCGTCTACCCCTGCAGCGAGATCTACGGCGGCACGCGTGCCGCCTGGGACTACGGGCCGCTGGGCGTCGAACTCAAGGAGAACATCAAGCGCCAGTGGTGGCGCACGATGGTCCAGGCCCGCGAGGACGTCGTCGGACTCGACTCGTCGGTGATCCTGGCCCGCGAGGTCTGGGAGGCCTCCGGCCACGTCGCCACCTTCAACGACCCGCTGACCGAGTGCCTCTCCTGCCACAAGCGCCACCGGGCCGACCACCTGGAGGAGAAGTACGAGGCCAAGCACGGCTTCCCGCCGCCGAACGGCCTCAAGGACGTCAACTGCCCCGACTGCGGTACCAAGGGCCAGTTCACCGAGCCCAAGGACTTCTCGGGCATGCTGAAGACCCACCTCGGCGTCACCGAGGAGGCGAGCGGCCTGGCGTTCCTGCGCCCCGAGACCGCCCAGGGCATCTTCACCAACTTCAGTTCCGTCCAGACCACGTCGCGCAAGAAGCCGCCGTTCGGCATCGCCCAGACCGGCAAGAGCTTCCGCAACGAGATCACCCCCGGCAACTTCATCTTCCGCACCCGCGAGTTCGAGCAGATGGAGATGGAGTTCTTCGTCAAGCCGGGCGACGACGAGCAGTGGCACGAGTACTGGCTCCAGCAGCGCTGGGACTGGTACGTCGACCTCGGCATGCGCACCGAGAACATGCGCTTCTTCGAGCACCCGAAGGAGAAGCTCTCCCACTACGCCAAGCGCACCGTGGACATCGAGTACCGCTTCAACTTCGGCGGCTCCGAGTTCTCCGAGCTGGAGGGCGTCGCCAACCGCACGGACTACGACCTGCGGGTGCACAGCGAGGCCTCCGGCAAGGACCTCCGGTACTTCGACCAGGAGAGCGGCGAGCGGTACTTCCCGTACGTCATCGAGCCGGCGGCCGGCCTCAACCGCGCCATGCTGGCCTTCCTGATCGACGCCTACTTCGAGGACGAGGCGCCGAACGCCAAGGGCGTCATGGAGAAGCGCGTCGGCATGCGGCTCGACCCGCGCCTGGCCCCGGTCAAGGTCGCCGTGCTGCCGCTGTCGCGCAACGCCGAGCTCTCCCCGAAGGCCCGCGGCCTGGCCGCCGACCTGCGCACCGCGTGGAACGTCGAGTTCGACGACGCGGGCGCGATCGGCAAGCGCTACCGCCGCCAGGACGAGATCGGCACGCCGTTCTGCGTCACGGTCGACTTCGACACCCTTGAGGACAACGCGGTGACCGTGCGCGACCGCGACACCATGTCGCAGGAGCGCGTGTCGCTCGACCAGGTGAAGGGCTACCTGGCGGCGCGGCTGATCGGCTGCTGAGTCCGGTGCTTCGGTAGTCCGGTACTGCGGTACTTCGGGGAGCCCCCGGCCGTCCTCCTTCGGGGAGGCGGGCCGGGGGCTCCCTGCGTTCCTGTCGTTTCGGGGGCGGGGGCCTACCGCCGGCCCCAGCGGGAGCGGGGGGCGGCCGACGGGGCGGTCGGCAGGCCGGCCGTGCGCAGGGCGGCCAGGGTGGTGCGGTGGCGGGTGCCGTCGGCGAGCAGTGCGGCCAGCAGCTGTCCGTAGAGGTCCCGGTGGTTCTCCAGCGCGGCGGCCAGGCGCACCAGTTCGACCGGCGGGCGCAGGGCCGCCAGCTCGTGCAGCAGGAGGGTGGCGAGCGCGGGCGGCAGCTCGGTCGCGAGTCCGGCCAGGTCCGCGGTCGGGCGGCCGGCCGCCTGGCGCAGCAGCGTGCGGACGTCGGCGGGGCGGCCGTGCTGCTGGAGGCCGGCGGCCAGCGAGGTCAGCTCCGGGGTCGGTGCCGAGCCCCACTCCCAGAGCAGCGTGGCGCTGTCGGCGTGCTGCCCGGCCCGCTCCAGCGCGGCGAGCAGGGCCGGGACCGCGGCGGCCGGGTAGGCCCGGAAGGCGTGGAACAGTTCGGCGGCCTCCTCGGCCAGGCCCAGCTCCCGCAGCTCCGCCAGCACCGTGACGGCGTGCTCGGGGGCGCCCCGGGCGGCCGTCCGGGCCAGTTGGAGCGAGGCGCCGGTCGGGCCGCGCCGGGAGAGCATCCCGACCAGCAGGGCGGCGTCGGCGGGGGCGAGGTGGGCGGCGGCCCGGTCCAGCAGCTCCCCGGCCTCGGCGAGGGCGCCGCTGCGGTGGAGTCCGGTGATCCGCTCGGTGAGGGTGCCGAGGTCGGGGCGGACGGGTGGAGCGGGAGACGGCGCCGCTGCGGGGGGCGGGGTCGTTGCCGGGATCGGGGCCGGAGGTGGGGTCGGCGCCGGTGGCGGGGGCGGTGGGGGCTGGTGAGGAGAGAGGGGCGGGTGATCCGCCTGCTCCGGGGCGGGTCGGGGGTGCGGCCGCTGTCTGAGGTGGATCTCCAATTCCCTTAACTGATCGCTCAGTTGCAGGCAGCGCGCACCCAGGCCCTCGCGCAGGGTGCGGGCCTGGGCGAGCTGCCGCAGCAGGTCGTCGTCCGGGCGCCGGCGGCCCGGGGCCGCCCGTATCGCCTCGTTCAGCCGGCGTTCGCGTTGGCCCGCGTAACGGCTCGCGCGGAGCAACTCGTCCAGTTCCGACCGGAGTTCGGCGGCCCGTTGCTCGCCCTCCGGTTGCTGGCCTGCGGATTCTTCCGTCGACCGCATGCGCATGATCGCCCCAACCTGTCCATCTGTACCCTGACTGCGGGACATCCTGGCGTCGGAATGTGGCGATGGAGTTACGAGAGCGCGACCAGTCGTGCCCGAGTGGTGTCAAGGAGCGCGCAGAGGGCGGCCGTTGCGAGAAGTGCGCCGGTCGCGCTCCGCGGCGGGGCCGCCCCGTCCGGCCGGGGAGCGACCGGCCTCATCCGGCCAGTCGCGCCCGCGCCTCCATCAGTGCGAACCCGAGCAGGTTCAACCCCCGCCACTCCAGCGGGCGTTCAGCCCGGATGTCGTCCGCGCCGAGCCCGATGCCCCAGATCCGGTCCACCGGGCTGGCCTCGACCAGGACGCGGCCGCCCGTGCCGAGCAGGTACTCCCGCAGGGCCTCGTCCTGGCCGAACTTCGCGACGTTCCCCTCGACCACCAGGTCGAACCGGCCCGCCGTCCAGGTCTCGTCGTCGAAGTCCCGGACCAGCCGGCCCAGCTTCTTCGCCTCGGCGGGCGTCCGGGCCGCCAGCACCTGCTGCTCGATCGCCCCGTCGCCGAACATCCGGGCCTTGCCGGCCATCATCCAGTGCTCGGCGGAGGCGTACGCCACCCCGTCGACGGTGAACTGCCCGGGCCACCACTGGCTCAGGCACTCCTGTCGCGTCCCGCCGCCCTTGCGGGCGGTGTGCCCCCAGAACATCACCCATTTCGGCCGCGCCCCGGTGGCCATCAGGCCCGCCAACTGCTCGCGGCTGCGGACGTCGGCGAAGTCTCCGGCCTGCTGCTTGCTCATAATCGTCATTCTGACACGAAGGGTCGGGCGCCCGCCATCCGTTTGACGGCGGGCTCCGTCGGAGGGCCGGCCCTCCCGGGGGTCAGTCCCGTTCGGCGGCGGCGACCAGCTCCAGGAAGCGCAGCCCGAGTCCGGTGACCTCCTGCGCCGTCCAGTCCTGAGCCGAGCCCGCCAGTCGGACCTCGGCCATGGCGAGGCCGGGGGCGGCGTCGGTCCAGTCCAGGAACCAGGTCCCCTCCCGCTCGGCGAGGGCGAGGGTGGCGGCGTTCAGGACGCGCGCCGGGTGGGGGAGCCAGAGCTGGAAGTCGTGGGTGGGCGGCGCCTCCGGGAGGATCCGCGCCCCGGGAAGGGCGGCCAGGGCGGGGACGAGGGTCGCCGCGTGGCGGGTGTAGCCGGGGATCCGGGGGAGCTCGGTGTCCAGGCCGGCGAGCGCGGCGAGGGCGGCCGGCCACTGCTGGTAGAGCTGGCCGCCGTAACGGTGGCGCCAGGTGCGGGCGTAGGCGGTGAAGGCCTTGTCCCCGGCGAGGGCGGCCCCGCTGATGCCGCCGAGGTCCTTGTAGTAGGAGACGTAGACGCTGTCGGCCAGGGCGGCGATCTCGTCCAGCGGCCGGCCGAAGTGGGTCGTGGTGTTCCAGAGGCGGGCGCCGTCGAAGTGCACCCGGGCACCGGTCTCGCGGGCGGCGGCGACCAGTTCGGTGAGCTCGTCCCAGCTGGGCAGGAGGAAGCCCGGGTCGCGGAGCGGGAGTTCCACCACCAGGGTGCCGAACGGTTCGCCGAGACCGCGCAGGTCGTCGGCGGTCGGCTGCCGCGCCTCGGTGGTGGGCCAGAGGCTGCGCAGGCCGGTGAGCTGGATGTGGGCGTGGCGTTCGTGCCGTTCGAGGTGGCTCTGCGGGTGGAGCGCGACGGCCGGGTTGCCGGTCCGCTCGGCGTGGTGGCGCAGGGCGACCTGCTGGGCCATCGTCCCGCTGGGGAAGAACACCGCGTCCTCGGTGCCGAGGAGCGCGGCGGTGCGCTCCTCCAGCTCCCCGACCGGGCCGCCGTTCCCGTAGATGTCGGGGTGGGCGTCCGGCTCGACCGCCTCGGCGAGCGCGGTGAGGCGCTCGCGCATGGTGAGTGGGCGGGCGCCGGAGAGGAAGCGGGTACAGGCCCGGCGGGCGGCGCGCAGGCGGGCCGGGTCGATCTGGTCATCGGTCATCCGGCGATTGTCGGAGCGGCGGGGACGCCGGGCCAACTGCTTTTCCCGGCGCTCAGGCCTTTTCTGCCCCGGGCGGGTCGAAGGCGCGGAAGAGGGACAGGTCGGGGGCCTGGCGCCGGATCGCCGCCCACCGCTCCCGGAAGGCGTGGCGCAGTCGTGCGGGCGGCCAGGGGGCGGGCCGCAGTTCGGGCGGCAGCAGTGGGTCGTGCTCCAGTGCCCGGCTGAACGCGTCGGCCAACCCCAGGGCGGAGGCGACGAGTTCGGGGAAGCCGTGCTCGGTGCCGATGAGTTCGGTGGAGCCGTGGTCGGTGCCGGTCAGTTCGGGGGAGTCGTGGTCGGTGCCGACCGGTTCCGCGGCGAGCGCCTCGGCGAGCGGCCGGTAGGCGGCGAGGGTGTCGGCCGCGGGCCACAGGCGCTCCGCGACGGAGGCCGGGTCGGTGAACCCGGGGCCGGTCAGCCGGGTGGCCTCCGCCGTGACCAGGTAGCTGCCGACGGTGGACTCCGAGGTCTCGCCGACGAGTTCGGCCAGCAGGTCGTGCGGGCTGAGGTAGGCGCCGGGGGCGAGCGGGGCGGCGCCGAGGCGGGTCAGCGCGGTGCGGAGGGCGTCGCGTTCGGGGCGGCGCTGTTCCGGTACGGAGAAGGTGTGGAGCCGCCAGAGCCCGTCCCAGGGGGCGAGTCCGGCGTCCTGGGCGTAGGCGAGGCGGACGAGGCGGACGTCCGTGTCGGAGCGGAGCCGGCCCGCGTCGGTCAGCAGGAGGCGGCCCTTGCGGCCGCGGCCCTCCTGCCGGAGGACGCCCGCGGCCTCCAGCCGGCGGATCGCCAGCCGGACCGGCTGGTCGGCGAGTCCGGCCGCGGCGGCGAGGTCGTAGACGTAGGCGAGGGAAGCGGTGCCCTGCGGGTCGAAGCAGGCCTCGACGACCGTCCGCGGCGCGGCCTGGTACTCGGACAAGGGGAGACCTCGGTTCTCGATCGCGCCCCGGCTCCGGCGCCGCCCCCAGGGTAACCGCGGCGGGAGGAGCGACGCGGGTCACCGGAGCAGGGCGGCGCCGGACTGTCGCACCGGGCCGCGAGGATCCGCCGACCCCCCTACGCGGGGGCGCCGAAGCGGGCGAGGTAGTGCCACACCCTCTTGAGGTCCTGGGGGTCGTGGCGGCCGGTCGCGGCGGCGGCGCCGATGATCCGGGGGTCGAGGGCGCCGTCCTCGGCGATCCGGGCGCCGAGGTCGACGAACTCCCGGCCGCGGTAGTCGGGGTGGCGGCGGAGCTCCTCGACGGTGAGCCGGAAGCCGGGGTGCCACTCCAGCGGGCAGGGGAGGCGGCGGGCGGCGTCCTCGACCGGGGTGTTCCGGTAGCAGGGGTCCAGCACCAGGGCCTCGACGTCCACGGCCAGCCGGACCGGGCCGTGGACGTGCGCCTCGATGCAGTCGTCGAGGGCGTCCCGGTCGTCGGCCAGGGCGAGCGGGATGAGCCCCATGTGGGCCGCGGTGCCGAAGTCCGTGGGCTCCAGGAAGCTGTCCGGGTAGCAGAAGGTGGTGCGCTCCAGGGCGGGGGCGGTGAGCCGGAAGTGCGCGGACCCGAAGCGGGGTGCGGCGCCGACGGGATTGCGGCGGTGGTCGAGGGCACCGTAGACGGGGCGTTCGCCGGGGGCCGCGTCGTCGTAGGCGCCGTTGAAGATCCGGCTCTCCCAGCGCCAGCGGTCCCCGCCCGGGTGGGCGGTCAGGCCGCCGTTGCTGGTGCCGGTGGCGAACTGGGAGAGGTAGACGCCGTCCTCGGCCAGGGCGTCGAGGACGGCCCGGCCGCGGGAGACCCGGTCCGGGTGGAAATTGAGGGTCACCCGCAGGGCCGGGTCGACCGGCGGGCCGGCGGCGAGCGAGGCCACGTGGTCGAGGGCCCGGACCTGCGGGGTCGGGGCGGCGTCGGAGCTCATGCGGGGTAGTGTCGCGCGGCCGGGCCGGTGGGTGCACCCGGGTTTCCGTCCGCCGCCGCACTGCCGCGTCCGCCGCGGCGCCGCACCGCTGCGTCCGCCCTGGCGTCGCCCCGTCAGACGTAGTGCGTCTGGAGGTCGTCGGGGAACAGGCCGTTGCCGTGGTGGGTGGCCCAGGTGGAGTGGGTGGTGCGGATCCGGGCGGCCTGGGAGGTCCGCCGCCGCTCGATCAGCAGGCCCTCCGTGCCGTCCGCCCACCGTCGGTGGGCCCGGTCGCGACGGGCCAGGAACAGGGTGGTGCCGACGACGACGGCCGCCAGGGCGGCCAGGAACGCGAGAACGAAGCTCATGAGCTCCCCCTTCCTTCGGACTCGATCACTGTGCGAACCAAGTATCGCGGACCGGGGTGCCCGTCCGCCATAGCTGAAGTAGCTTGGGGCGCATGGCAGATGATGGCGCAGGACGTCCCCCGCGGCCGGTCCGTCGGTCACTCCGCGGGCCTCGCGGAACGCCGTACCGGCCCTGATGTTCTCGCAGGGCGTCAGCGTGGCGGGCACCCAGGTCACGGCGCTGGCCCTGCCCGCGCTGGCGATCCTGCTGCTGGACGCCGGGCCGCTGGCGGCCTCGCTGCTGTTCGCCCTGGAGTACGGGGTGCAGGGGCTGACCGGCCCGTTCGCCGGGGTGCTGGTGGACCGGGTCGCCTCCCGGCGGCGGCTGCTGGTCGCGGTGGACCTCGCCCAGCTGCTGCTGATCGCCACCGTCCCGCTGGCGCACGCCGCCGGTGCGCTGACGCTGGCCCACCTCTGCGCGGTCGCGGCGGTCTCCGGGGCGCTGGGCGGGATCTCCGCCATCGCGGTGCCGACCGTGGTGGCGGACTTCGTGCCGAAGGACGGCCTGGTGGCGGTCAACGCCAAGCTGGCCGGGGCCCGTTCGGTCGGCCAGATCGCCGGGCCGGGGCTGGCCGCCGCGCTGGTGCAGGCGGTCGGGGCGGCCACCGCGATGGTCGCGGACGCGGTCAGTTACGGGTTGTCCGCCCTCGCCATGAGCCTGCCCCGGCTCCGCCGGGACGAGGAGCCGCCGCAGGCCGCCGCCCGGCCGGGGGTCGCGGCCTCGCTGCGGGAGGGCGTCGACGTCCTGCGCGGCCGGCCGCTGCTGGCCCGGCTGGCCGTCGCCGCAGCGGCGCTCAACCTGGGCGGGGCCGGGCTGGCCGGGCTGTTCGCCTACTTCGCCTACCAGGTCGTGGACCTGAGCCCCGGGGAGCTCGGTCTGACCCAGGCCGTCTACAGCATCGCCGCGGTGACGGCGGTGCTCACCGCGAAGCGGGTGATCCGGCGGGTCGGGCTGACCAGGGTGATCCCGCTCTTCGGCCCGCTGGCCGCGGCCGCCCTGTTCCTGATCCCGCTGGCCTCGCTCGGGGCGGCCCTTCCGGTGCTGGTCGTCTACCAGGCGGTGTTCGGCTTCTGCGCGACGGTCTGGGGCGTCAGTTGGGTGACCCTGCAGCAACAGCTGTCCCCGCCGGAGCAGTTGGGGCGGGTGCTCGGCCTGTCCCGCTCGATCGGCCAACTCGTCATGCCGGTGGGCGCGTTGCTGGGCGGCACGCTGGCCGGTGCGGTCGGCGTCACCGGGGCGCTGGCCGTCTTCGCCGCGATCGCCGTGGCCGGCACCCTCGCGGTGGTCGGCACCCGGCCCCAGGCCGTCCTCCCGGAGGGGAGCCGGGCCTGACCGGCAGCCGCCAGGGCGGACGGCAGTAGCCTGCGGGCATGTCCGCCTCCCCCGCACCGAGCCTCCCCACCCGCATCGACGGCGACCCGGACCGGGTCGCGCTGGTCGTCCCGGGCGTCGGCTACTCGCCCGCCCGTCCACTGCTGCACTTCGCCTCCTCGGTCCTGGCCCGGCACGGCTGGACGGTCCAGGAGCTGTGGTGGCGGATCCCGGAGGCGTTCGCCGAGTTCACGACGGAGCAGCGGATCGCCTGGGTCGAGCGGCAGGTCGGCGCGGCCGTCGACGCGGAGGGCGGTGCCTGCCGCCTGCTGGTCGGCAAGTCGCTGGGCTCCCTGGCCGCCGGCCTCGCCGCGGACCGCGCCCTCCCGGCCGCCTGGCTCACCCCGGTGCTCACCCTCGACCACGTGGCCCGCGCCCTCGGCCGGGTCACCGCGCCGACCCTCCTGATCGGCGGCAGCGCCGACAGGCTGTGGGACCGGAGCGTCGCCGACGCCACCGGCCACCAGGTCCTGGAACTCCCCGCCGCCGACCACGGCCTCGAACTCCCGGACGACCCGACCGGATCCATCGACCTGCTCCGCACCGCCGTCGCCCGCCTGGACACCTTCATCGGCGGACTGCCCCCGGGTGGGGGGACGGCCGCCTAGGCAGGGGCGCCGCCGGTGGCCCGGGGGATCGGAGCGGGCAGGAGCCGAGGCCGATCAGCGACCTTCCTCGTCGCGCATCCCGTGGAGGGCCTCGGTGGCCGACGGGAGTCGGACGGCGATCGAGGGCGGGATCCAGTCGGCCGCTGGTGCAGTCGCGTACGAGGTTCTCCAGCACCCGCTGCTCCGGGGCCGGCGGTGTGAGTACGGCGATCAGCCGTCCCTCGCGGGTGATTCCGATCAACTCCCCGGCCGCCACCCGGTCGAGCAGTCCTGATCTCTGGCCCGGGGCGGCCGGTTCACCCGGACGGGCGTCACCCCTTGCCCGGGAACCCGTGGCGGCGGGCGGCCGCCGTGACGGCCAGGGCGAGGGCCAGCAGGGCGAGGGCCGACCAGGGGAGGGAGCGCGGTCCGGCGTGGTCGAGGAGGAGGCCGCCGGCCGACGCGGCGGCGGCGATGCCGAGGTTCCAGCAGGTGACCAGCAGGGACTGGGCGAGGTCGGCGGCCGTGTCGGCGGCGTCGGCGACGGCGGTCTGCAGCAGGGTGGCGACGCCGCCGAAGCCGAGGCCCCAGATCGCGGCGGCGGCGTAGACGGGCCAGGGGGACGAGCCGAGCAGGGCGCCGGCGAGGGTCAGGGTCGCGGCGCCGACGAGGAGGCAGGCGGTGAGGGTCAGGGTGCGCAGGTGCCGGTCGATCAGGGCTCCGGTGGCGGCGATGCTCACCAGCGAGGCCAGGCCGAGGACGAGCAGCACGGTGTCGGTCCGTCCGCCGAGGTGCAGCGGTTCGAGCAGGGCCGCGACGTAGGTGTAGAGGACGTTGTGGGCGAGTACGAAGGTCGCCGTGACGGCCAGGACGGCCGCCACGCCGGGGATCCGCACCACCTGCCGGAGCGGCAGCCGGTCGTGTTCGGCCCGGCCGGGGACCGGGGGGACGGCTGCGGCGATCCAGCCGACGAGGGCGAGCGCGAGGACGCTCATCAGCCCGAAGGCGACCCGCCACCCGGCGGCCCCGGCGAGCAGGGTGCCGGCCGGGACCCCGACGGACAGGGCGACCGTGGCGCCGCCCATCGCGACGGCCATGGCCCGTCCGCGTTGTTCGGGCGCGACGATGCTGCGGGCGTACCCGGCCAGCAGGGCCCACAGCATTCCGGCGACCAGGCCCGCCGCGAAGCGGGCCGCCATGGTGAGCGGGTAGTCGCCGGAGACCGCGGTGACGGCGTTGGCGACGGTGAAGCCGCCGACGGCGAGGAGCAGCAGCCGCTTGCGCGGCCAGCCGGCGGTGGCGGCGGTCAGCGGGATGGCGGCCGCGATGGAGCCGATCGCGTAGAGGGTGACGGACTGTCCGGCGCCGGACTGGCTGACGCCGAGGTCCCGGCTCATCGCGGGCAGGACGCCGGCGGGCAGCGCCTCGGTCATCAGGGTGATGAACCCGCCGGTGCTCAGGGCGAGCAGCGCCGGCCAGGGCAGTCCGGCCGGTGGCGCCCCTCTCGCCGGGCCGAGCGGAAGCCCCGGGTCGGGCGAGGGGGTCGAGGCGGCGCCTCCGGCCGTGGCCGGGGTCGTCATCGGGCAGGAGGGGGAGGGGAGTTCGTGGGTCGGCATGTGACCGATCGTCTATCGTTGACACGGATGTCAAGGTCCAGCCGGAACGGCCCGGCCCCGACGTGAGGGTGGTCACATGCGGATCGGCGAACTGGCCCGGCGGACGGAGACCTCGCCGCGCCTGCTGCGCTACTACGAGAAGCAGGGCCTGATCTTCCCGCGCCGCGAGGCGAACGGGTACCGGGACTACGACGAGTACCTGGTCGACCGGGTGATCCAGATCCGCGGACTGCTGGACGCGGGGCTGCCGACCCGGATCATCAAGCAGATCCTGCCCTGCCTGGACGCCCCGCGGAAGATCCACTTCGCGGACGCCACCCCGGAGATGCTCGACACCCTGGAGTCCGAGACCGAGCGGATGACCCGCCGCATCCACTGCCTGACCCGCAACCGCGACGCCATCCGGGAGTACCTGTCCGTGGTCAGGGAACTCGCCTGACCGTACGGGCGGTCGCGGCAGCGCGACGGCCCCGCGACCGGCGGGAACCGGTCGCGGCGCCGTTCGTCGTCGCCCGGGCCCGTGGGCCCGCGGGGCTCAGCCGATGGAGCGGGGCAGGCGGGTGGTCAGGTACAGCACGGTGAAGGAGCCGAGCAGCTGGACGCCGAGGCACAGGGCGAGCGCGCGGCCCATGCCGAGGCTGGGGGAGAGGGACAGGTAGAGGGTGCCGAGGGTGGCCACGCCGAGGGCGAGGCTGGACTGCTGGCCGGTGGCGAGGACGCCGCTGCCGACGCCGGCCCGGGCGGCGGGCACCTTGGCGAGCACGACCCGGAACAGCGGGGTGCCGATCAGGCCCTGCCCGATGCCCGCGAGGGCGACGCCGGGGGCCATCCGCAGCGGGGAGAAGTGGTCCGCGTCGGCGAGGACGGTCAGCGCGATGGTGATGAGGCCGAGGGCCTGGACGACGGCACCGGCGCTGAGCACCCGGCTGCCCCAGCGGCCGATCAGCCGCGGGCCGGAGAGCGAGGCGGTGAAGTAGCCGACGGCCATCGGGACGAGCGCCCAGCCGGCGGCGACCACGCCGAGCCGCAGGCCCTGCTGGAGGGCGACGGCGATGACGAACATGAAGCCGCCGAAGCCGGCGAAGTAGGGCAGCGCGATGCCGAGGCCGCGCCGCATCTCGGGGATCCGCAGCAGGCTGGGCGGCACCAGCGGGGTGGCGCCGCGCCGCTCCGCGCGGCTCTCGACCAGGGCGAAGGCGGTGGCGAACACCGGGAACAGGGCGAGCAGCACCCAGGACCAGAGCGGCCAGCCGGCCGCGCGGCCCTCCATCAGCGGGACGAGCAGGGAGAGCAGGGAGGCGGTGAGCAGCAAGGTGCCGGGTACGTCCACGGCGGCGGCCCGGGTGGCCCGGCTCTCCGGCACGTACCGGACGGCGAGGAGGACGGCGAGCAGCGCGAACGGGACGTTCAGCAGGAAGACCGAGCGCCAGCCGGTGCCGAACAGGTCGGCGGCGACGAGCATCCCGCCGAGCACCTGGCCGATCACCACGGAGATGCCGCCGACCGCGCCGTAGACGCTGAGCGCGCGGCCGCGCCGGGCGCCGTCGGTGGCGGCGGTGATGGTGCCGAGCACCTGCGGGATCAGCAGCGCGGCCGAGGCGCCCTGGGCGGCCCGGGCGGCGACCAGGGACCACGCGTCGGGGGCGAGGCCGCAGGCCAGTGAGGTGACGGCGAAGGCGGTGGCCCCGGCGACGAAGAGCCGGCGGCGGCCGAAGGTGTCGCCGAGCCGCCCGCCGAGGACGAGCAGGACGGCGAAGGCGATGCCGTAGCCGGCGGCGACGAGTTCCAGCACCGCCGGTCCGGCGGCCAGGTCCTGGTCGATGGTGGGCAGGGCGACGTTCACGATGAAGAAGTCGAGCATCGGCAGGAAGGCCCCGAGCAGGACGGTGACCAGCCCGGCGGTGCCGAGGGCGGGGGTGTGCGGGGCGGCGGCCTGCGGGGCGGTGGTGCTCGGGGCGGTGGTGCGGGCGGTGCTGGGCGGGGCCGGGGCGACGGCGAGTCGTTGAGTCACGGGTCATACGATCCGCCGGTTCCCAGCCTGGTACCAGAGTGTGGTTATCCAGGTATGAGAAGTACCTGGCAACAGGCTGCGGCGTGCCGCATGCTGGGGAGCATGAGCCTGATGACCCCGGCCGCGCAAGCCCGCCCCGGCACCGCCGCGCCGCACCGCGCCACACCCGGCGAAGCCCGCCGGCACGACCTGGCGGCGTTCCTGCGCAGCCGCCGGGAGCGGATCGCGCCCGAGCAGGTGGGCCTGCCGCTGACCGGCCGCCGCCGCACCCCGGGGCTGCGCCGGGAGGAGGTGGCGCAGCTGGCCGCGGTGGGGGTGACCTGGTACACGTGGTTGGAGCAGGGGCGGGACATCCAGGTGTCCGCCCAGGTACTGGACGCGGTGGCGCGGGCGCTGCTGCTGGACCCGAGCGAGCGGGCGCACCTGTTCACCCTGGCCGGTGCGGACGATCCGGCGCCGGTGAAGGAGTGCCCCTCGGTGACGCCGAGCGTGCGACTGGTGCTGGACCAGCTGGCGCCGTACCCGGCCGCCGCGGTCAACTCCCGCTACGACATCCTGGCGCACAACGTGCCGTACACCGCCATCGTCGGCGACCTCGGGGAGCTGCCCCCGGAGGAGCGGAACCTGATGTGGCTGGCGTTCACCCCCTCCCGCTTCCGCGACGTGCTGATCGACTACCGGACGGAGCGCCTCGGCATGGTGGCCCGGTTCCGCGCCGCGATGGCCGACCACTCCGCCGAGCCCGCCTGGAAGGCGCTGCTGGCCCGGCTGCGCAAGGCCTCGCCGGACTTCGAGGAGGAGTGGCAGCGGCACGAGGTGATGCGGCCACGCAACGGGATCAAGCGCTTCCAGGTGCCGGGCGTGGGCCTGCTGCGCTGCGAGTACACCAACTTCTGGCTCGGCCCCCGGCTCGGGACGCGGCTGATCAGCTACACCCCGCTGGACGAGGAGACCCGCCTCCTGATGGACCGGCTGCCGACACGGCGCTAGCCGCGCGGAGCTAGCGGCTCACCGCCACCCCGCGCCCGACCCCGCGCCCGGCCGCCCCGGGTATCGCCTCGCGCCCGAGCAGCAGGCACACCGCCGCCAGCGGCAGTTCGACGCAGCAGGCCATCACCAGCGCGGCGAGCACCGCGTGCCCCGGCCCGGCGCAGGCGATGTCGGCCAGGGCGTCCCCGGCGAGCAGCAGCGCCACCACCGCGCCCGCCCACAGGGCGGCGGGGCTGCGCCGGCGCAGCAGCGCGTCCAGCGAGAGCAGCGCGGCGAACTCCGCGAGGTCCAGCACCACCCACGGGGTCTCGTGGTTGACGGCCAGGACCATCAGCCAGGGCAGCAGCCCGAAGGCGGCCAGTCGCGGCAGCCGCTGGAACCGCTCCGGCAGCACGTACGCCGGAGTGCCCGGGGGGACGAGGGCGATACTCATGCGCCGACCTCGCTCCGCACGCGCTGCAGGGGGAGCCGCTCGACGGGCCCGCCCGCCGGGTGCCCGACGAGCACCGCATCGAACGGGCCCTCGGCCAGGGCGAGCCAGAACTGCCCGGCCACCGTGACCACTTCGCCCGCCGCCGCCCGGACGGTGCCGAACAGCCGCCGCCCGCCGGTGAACACCACCGAGGGCACCCGGCCGTCGGAGGGCAGCCGCCCCCAGGCGAGCACGTGCGAGCCCCGACCGGCGGACGGGCTGCGCCGCGCGCCGCGGACGAGCCGCGGGGCGAGCCGGGCGGCGACCAGGACGTCGGCCAGCTCGCCGTGCTGGTACAGCTCCAGCGCGGCCCGGCCGCGGCCGGACCCGACGCTGCGGACCGACCAGGGCCCGGCCCCGGCGGGCAGCGTCCCCTCCGGCCCCGGCGCCGGGCGGAGCGCGCCCCCGGGAACACCCCCGTGGTTCCCGGGGACGGGCCGCCCGTGCGGCGGGGTGGCGGAGTGCGATGCGGTGCTCGTCATGTCCCCAAGCCTCTCGTCGCGAGGGGGGTCCTGTCGGTGGTGCCCCACACCGAATCGGGGGTGTATCTAGCTACACCCCCGGCGGGGACCCCCCTTCATGGCGGCCGTTGATCACCGGGCCCTACGCTGTCCGGCATGCCCTCCACCACGTTGCGCCGAGCGCTCGTCAGGAGCCTTCGGCGACCACCGTGGTCGGCCGGGACCTGGCGGGACGCCCGCTTCATCGCCGCCGGAATACCCGTGGCCGTGCCGGTCTGGCTGGCGCTGACCGAGTCCAGCCTGCTCTTCCCGGTCCTCGGGGCCGTGCTGGTCTGCTCGCGCTGGCTCACCGCCCTCCAGCGCGGACGGCTGCGCGCCCTCCGCGGCGTGGAGGTGCCGCCGCCCGGCGCGCCCGCGGGCCGGCGGCTGGCCCGGCTGCGGATCGGCCTCACCTGGCGCCAGGTCGGCTACCACCTGCTGATCGGCCCGGTGCTGGCGCTCTGCGCGCTGGCCGCCGTCTACCTCTGGGGCATCGCCCTGGTGCTGACCACCCTGTACGCCTGGGTGTGGCTGCTGCCGCCCGAGGCGGGGCTGCGCGGTGAGCTGGCCGGTCTGGACGCGGCGCTCACGGTGTTCGGGGTGCTGCTGCTGGCAGCGGCGCCCTGGGCGACGGCGCTGGCCGCCCGGCTGGAGGTCCGGGCGGCGCAGCTGCTGCTCGGCCCGAACCGGGCGGAGCAGCTGGAGCAGCGGGTCGAGGAGATCGCCGAGTCCCGGGCCGGCCTGGTGGACGCGGTGGACGCCGAGCGCCGCCGGATCGAGCGGGACCTGCACGACGGCGCCCAGCAGCGCCTCACCTCCCTCGCGATGAACCTGGGCCTGGCCCGGCGCACCCTCAAGGACTGCCCGCCCGACGCCATGCAGGTGATCGTCGCGGCGCACGAGGAGGCGCAGGCGGCCATCGACGAGCTGCGCGACCTGGTCCGCGGCCTGCACCCGGCGGTCCTGGAGGACCGCGGGCTGGACGCGGCGCTGTCCGGCGTCGCCGCCCGGGCCCCGCTGCCGGTGCGGCTGGACGTCGAGCTGTCCGAGCGGATCGCCCCGACCGTCGAGGCGGTCGCCTACTTCACCGTCTCCGAGGCGCTCACCAACGTGGCCAAGCACGCCCGGGCCGAGCGGGCCGACGTCTCGGTGCGGACGATCGGCGGCCGGCTGCGCCTGGTCGTCAGCGACGACGGCGTGGGCGGCGCGGACGCCTCGCGCGGCACCGGGCTCACCGGTCTGCGCCAGCGCGCCGCCTCGGTCGACGGGACGCTGTCCGTTCTCAGCCCCCTCGGGGGCCCCACCACCATCACCGTGGAGTTGCCGTGCGTGCTGTGATCGCCGAGGACTCGGTCCTGCTGAGGGTCGGCCTGGTCAAGGTCCTGGAGGCGGTGGGCTTCGAGGTGGTGGCCGCCGTCGGGGACGCCGTCGAACTGCTGGCCGCCGTCGAGGAGCACCGCCCGGGCGTGGTGGTCGCGGACGTCCGGATGCCCCCGGGCTTCACCGACGAGGGCGTCAAGGCGGCGATGGTGATCCGGCAGCAGTGGCCGGACACCGCCGTGCTGCTGCTCTCCCAGTACGTGGAGGAGCGGTACGCCGCGGATCTGCTGTCGACCAACACCAGCGGCGTCGGCTACCTGCTCAAGCAGCGGGTGGCCAATGTGGACGACTTCGTGGACGCGCTCCAGCGGGTCGCCGAGGGCGGCACCGCGCTGGACCCGGAGGTGGTGGCCCAGCTGCTGGTGCGCCGCCACCGGGACCCGTTGGAGAAGCTGACCCCGCGCGAGCGGGACGTGCTCTCGCTGATGGCGGAGGGCCGTTCCAACGCGGCGATCGCGGGCGCCCTGGTGGTCAGCGACAGCGCGGTGGCCAAGCACATCAACTCGATCTTCACCAAGCTGGACCTCCCGCCGGCCGACGACAGCCACCGCCGGGTGATGGCGGTGCTGCGCTTCCTGGAGATCACGTGAGCGCGCGGTCCACCAAGGCGTGGCGGATCACCGGCGTGCTCACCGTGGTGTTCGTGGTGGTCATGGGCGGGGCGCAGACCCTGGCCCTGGTGGCCCGGCAGTCGCGGACCGAGCAGCAGACCTTCGTCACCGCCGTCCACAAGCTGCAGCTGGCCACGAGCAGCGCCTCCGTGCGGATCAGGCCGGGGGTGGAGGGCCGGGTGGTGGTGCGCAAGAACCTCGACTGGACGGTCTCCGAGCCCCGGGTGCGCGCCGATGTGGTCGGCGACACGATGACCGTCGGCGTGGAGTGCCGGCGTTCGCTGCCCTTCTACAACTGCGGCGCCTCGATCGAGCTGGAGGTGCCCGCGGGGACGGAGGTCGCCGGCACGGTGACCTCGGGGGCGGTCGAGGTGTCGGACCTCAGCGGCGCCGTCCGGCTGGACGGGACCTCCGGCTCGATCCTCCTGCACGGGCTGTCCGGCCCGGTCCGCGCCCGCACCACCTCCGGGATGACCCAGGGCAGGGACCTCTCCTCGGCGCGGGCGGAGGTGTCCAGCACCTCCGGGTCGGTGGACCTGACCTTCCGGTCGGCGCCGCAGGACGTCAAGGTGAGCACCGGCTCCGGCTCGGTGACCGTGCGGGTGCCGAAGGACAGCCGCTACCGGATCAACGGCGGGACGGGTTCGGGCAGCAGCTCCATCGATCCGGCCCTGGGCGACGCCGCCAGCGGCAGGAGCCTGGAGGCCGACGTCGGCTCGGGCTCCCTGGACATCGGGTACCGCCAGGATCCGGAGTAGGCGGGGCGGCTCACCCGGGTGGGGGACAATGGAGAGTCCCGTCCCCTTCGCCCAGAGGTCAGCCGCGCATGACAGTCACGCCCGCACCCACCGCGCCCGAGTCGGCGACCGCGACCGCGACCGGGTTCGCGCCGCTGGACATCGGCCCGATCCGGGTGTGGCCGCCCGTCGTGCTGGCGCCGATGGCCGGCATCACCAACGCGCCGTTCCGCACCCTGTGCCGCGAGCAGAGCGGCGGCAAGGGCCTGTACGTGTCGGAGATGATCACCACCCGGGCGCTGGTCGAGCGCAACGCCAAGACCATGCAGCTGATCAAGTTCGACCCGAGCGAGAAGCCGCGTTCGATCCAGCTGTACGGGGTGGACCCGGTGACCGTCGGCAAGGCGGCCCGGATGATCTCGGACGAGGGCCTGGCCGACCACATCGACCTCAACTTCGGCTGCCCCGTCCCCAAGGTGACCCGCAAGGGCGGCGGCTCGGCGCTGCCGTACAAGCGCAACCTGCTGCGCGAGATCCTGCGCGAGGCCGTCGCCAACGCCGGGGACCTGCCGGTGACCATGAAGATGCGCAAGGGCATCGACGACGACCACCTGACCTTCCTGGACGCCGGCCGGATCGGTGCCGAGGAGGGCGTGGCCGCGATCGCCCTGCACGGGCGCACCGCCGCCCAGCACTACGGCGGGACGGCCGACTGGTCGGCGATCGCCCGGCTGCGCGAGTCCGTCCCGGCGCACGTCCCGGTGCTGGGCAACGGGGACATCTGGTCCGCCGAGGACGCGCTGCGGATGATGCGGGAGACCGGCTGCGACGGCGTGGTGGTGGGCCGCGGCTGCCTGGGCCGCCCGTGGCTGTTCAAGGACCTGGTCTCGATCTTCGAGGGCGACGTCGACCACGCCCGCCCCGACTTCGGCTACGTGGCCCGGGCGATGGTGCGCCACGCCCAGCTGCTCGGCGAGTGGCTGGGGGACGAGGCGCGCGGTGTGGTCGACTTCCGCAAGCACGTCGCCTGGTACACCAAGGGCTTCTCGGTCGGCTCCGAGCTGCGGGTGCGGCTGGCGAACTCCTCCTCGCTGGCCGAACTGGCCGGGACCCTCGCCCAGGTGGAGCAGACCCAGACCTGGCCGATCGGCGCGGACGGCCCGCGCGGGCGCACCAGCGGCAACGGCCGGGTGGTCCTGCCGGAGGGCTGGTTGGACGATCCGTACGACTGCGCCCGACCGGGCGAGGACGCCGAATCGGACACCTCCGGCGGATGATCTAGCCGATCCGTCGAATTCGACCCCTCGGGGCCGCTGGCCACCCGGTCCCAGCCCTCTTGTCCATTCTGGACAGGAGGGCTCCTTTTCGGCGTGCTGATGTCACGGAACGGGCACGTTTCTGGACGCAGTGCGACGATTGGCGCAGGCGTCCTACGTTCGAGCCGTGAGACGGGCTGGTGACGCTTGCCACACGCCGGAGCGGGTGACGGTCGGTCAGTGGACGGAATGGACAGGTCGAGCGTGGAACGCTTCCCGAAGCCGGTTCGACGCCGATCGGCCGATCCGGGTGCAGGAAATCAAGCCGGGGCAACGCGACCGACCCGCGGTCGCTACCCAGCGTCCGAATCGGGCGATCTTCCTGTTTCCCCGCCTTCAAGACTTGAATGCTGGCTCGCGTCAGGGGGACGATTTCACCAACAGAGGTGAACGCCTTTATGTGCATTCGATCTAGCGGGTTACCACTCGGTACCGGCCTCGTGTGGCCTATTCAGGGCAGAGAAGTGCCTTCGAAATGGGTATGTTCTCCGGCGTCAGGGCAACCGCGTACGAGGAGACCGACCCGTGCCGTCCCAGCAGAAGTTTGTTTACTCCTTCACCGAAGGAAACAAGGACCTCAAGGATCTTCTTGGCGGCAAGGGCGCGAACCTGGCCGAGATGACCAATCTGGGGCTCCCCGTCCCTCCGGGGTTCACCATCACCACCGAGGCCTGCAAGGTCTTCCTGGAGACCGGTAGCGAGCCGTCCTCCCTGCACGAGGAGATCAGCGCCCACCTGGACGCCCTCGAACAGGAGATGGGCAAGAAGCTCGGCCAGGCCGACAACCCGCTGCTGGTCTCCGTCCGTTCCGGTGCCAAGTTCTCCATGCCCGGCATGATGGACACGGTCCTGAACATCGGCCTCTCCGACGCCTCGGTGGTCGGCCTGGTCGCCCAGTCCGGCAACGAGCGCTTCGCCTGGGACTCCTACCGCCGCCTGGTCCAGATGTTCGGCAAGACCGTGCTGGGCGTCGAGGGCGAGCTGTTCGAGGAGGCCCTGGACGAGGCCAAGCACGCCAAGGGCACCGTCAACGACCTGGACCTGGACGCTTCCGACCTCCGGGAACTGGTCGAGGTGTTCAAGGGCATCGTCGAGCGCGAGACCGGCCGGGCCTTCCCGCAGGACCCGCGCGAGCAGATGGACCTCGCCGTCCACGCCGTCTTCCACTCCTGGAACGGCGACCGCGCCCGGCTGTACCGCCGCCAGGAGCGCATCCCGAACGACCTGGGCACCGCGGTCAACGTCTGCAGCATGGTCTTCGGCAACCTCGGCGAGGACTCCGGCACCGGCGTCGCCTTCACCCGCGACCCCTCCACCGGCGCCCAGGGCGTCTACGGCGACTACCTGTCCAACGCCCAGGGCGAGGACGTCGTCGCCGGCATCCGCAACACGCTGCAGCTGTCCGAGCTGGAGAAGCTCGACAAGAAGTCGTACGACGAGCTGATGGCGATCATGCAGAAGCTCGAGAACCACTACCGCGACCTCTGCGACATCGAGTTCACCATCGAGCGCGGCAAGCTCTGGATGCTCCAGACCCGGGTCGGCAAGCGCACCGCCGCGGCCGCCTTCCGGATCGCCGTCCAGCTGGTCGACCAGGGCCTGATCGACCTGGACGAGGCCCTGATGCGGGTCACCGGCGGCCAGCTGGCCCAGCTGATGTTCCCGCGCTTCGCCCCGACCGGCGAGTCCAAGCAGATCGGCTGGGGCCTGGCGGCCTCGCCCGGCGCCGCGATCGGCAAGGTCGTCTTCGACTCGTACACCGCCGTCAAGTGGTCCCGCTCCGGCGAGAAGGTCATCCTGGTCCGCCGCGAGACCAACCCGGACGACCTGGACGGCATGATCGCCGCCGAGGGCATCCTCACCTCGCGCGGCGGCAAGACCTCGCACGCCGCCGTCGTCGCCCGCGGCATGGGCAAGACCTGCGTCTGCGGCGCCGAGGAGCTGGAGGTCGACACCAAGGCCCGCAAGTTCACCACCGCCGACGGCCTGGTGGTGCACGAGGGCGACGTGGTCTCGATCGACGGCGCCAGCGGCAAGGTCTACCTCGGCGAGGTACCCGTCCTGCCGTCCCCGGTGGTCGAGTACTTCGAGGGCACCCTGCACGCCGGCGCCGACGTCCAGGGCGGACTGGTCCAGGCCGTCCACCGGCTGATGTCGCACGCCGACGGCCGCCGCCGGCTCGCCGTGCGGGCCAACGCCGACAACGCCGAGGACGGCGGGCGCGCCCGCCGCTACGGCGCCCAGGGCATCGGCCTGTGCCGCACCGAGCACATGTTCCTCGGTGAGGAGCGCCGCAAGGAGGTCGAGCACCTGATCCTCGCGGACAACGACAAGGACCGCGAGCTCGCCCTCTCCACCCTGCTGCCGCTGCAGAAGGGCGACTTCCTGGAGCTCTTCCAGGCGATGGACGGGCTGCCCGTCACCGTGCGCCTGCTCGACCCGCCGCTGCACGAGTTCCTGCCGGACATCACCGAGCTGTCGGTGCGCGTCGCCCTCGCCGAGGCCCGCAAGGACCCGAACGAGAACGACCTGCGCCTGCTCCAGGCGGTGCACAAGCTGCACGAGCAGAACCCGATGCTCGGCCTGCGCGGCGTCCGCCTCGGCCTGGTCATCCCCGGCCTGTTCGGCATGCAGGTCCGGGCCATCGCCGAGGCCGCCGCCGAGCGCAGGCTGGCCGGTGGGGACCCGCGCCCCGAGGTGATGATCCCGCTGGTCGGCACCGTCCAGGAGCTGGAGCTGGTCCGCGACGAGTGCGAGCGGGTGCTCGCCGAGGTCGTCCAGTCCACCGGCGTCCCGCTGGACATCAAGCTCGGCACCATGATCGAGCTGCCGCGCGCCGCGGTGACCGCCGGTCAGATCGCCGAGGCCGCCGAGTTCTTCTCCTTCGGCACCAACGACCTCACCCAGACGGTCTGGGGCTTCTCCCGGGACGACGTGGAGGCCTCCTTCTTCACCGCCTACCTGGAGAAGGGCATCTTCGGGGTCTCCCCGTTCGAGACCATCGACCGGGACGGCGTCGGCTCGCTGGTCAAGCACGCCGTCGAGGCCGGCCGGGCCACCCGCCCCGACCTCAAGCTCGGCGTCTGCGGCGAGCACGGCGGCGACCCGGAGTCGGTGCACTTCTTCCACGAGGTGGGGCTGGACTACGTCTCCTGCTCCCCCTTCCGGATCCCGGTGGCGCGCCTGGAGGCAGGCCGCGCCGCCATCGAGACGGCGGGCAGCGACTCGCGCTGAGAGGGTAGGCATCCCCTACTCACGCGCGGGTACGACTGACCGCTCACCCTCCCGTCGGGAGGGCGTACACCGGAGCTCGGCGCAGGAGAACCGGCGTACGTGACACGGCCGCCCGGACGCTGCCGCCTGCCAAGCTGGACCGCATGACCAGAAGCAAGAGCCCGCTCGTCGTCGTGGCCGTCCTGATCCTGGCCGTGCTCGCCGGAGTCGGCTACCTGCTCGCCGGCAAGGGCGGCAGCAGCCACCCCAAGGCCGCCGCGAGCGCCACCACCACCACGGGCGCCACGGCCCCCAAGCCCTCGGCGCCCAAGCCGTCCCCGCCGGCCGGCGGCGCCCCCTCCGCGGCCGGCACCTGGGTGCCCGCCGACCCGGCGCTGGCCGACGTCTGCCGCACCAAGCTCCCCAGCCAGGCCCAGGACACCATCGGCCTGATCGCCAAGGGCGGCCCCTACCCGTACAACCGGGACGGCATCGTCTTCGAGAACCGCGAGAGCCGGCTGCCGAAGAAGGGCAACGGCTACTACCACGAGTTCACCGTGGTCACCCCGGGCTCCAACGACCGCGGCACCCGACGGGTCGTCACCGGCGGCGCGGGCGAGCAGTACTGGTCCGCCGACCACTACGCGACCTTCCAGGAGATCGACCCGCGCTGCTGAGCGGCGATTCCCGGAAAGTACTTTCCAACTCGGAAAGACGATGGCACAGTGGAGCCACCGTCACTTCCGAGGGGGAAGCATGAGTGACTCCGTTCCCACCCCGCCGCTGTCCGCCGCCGAGGCGCTGCGCCTGGCCGACCGGGCCGGCGCGGCCGCCCGGCGGCCGGGCGAGGTGCCCCGCTGGTACGGGCCGGCCTTCGCCTTCGCGTTCGCCGCCTACGGCCTGGGGATCGGCCAGGCCGTCGAGACCGGGCAGTTCGTGATGATCGCCGTGCTCGCGGGCGGCTTCGCCGCCCTGACCGGCGTCCTCGCCCGGGTCGCCGTGCGCAGCGACGGCATCGTCCGCCGGGGCGTGCCGGACGGCATCGGCGGCCCGGTCGCCCTCGCGGTCCTCGCGGTCTGCGCCGCGTCGGCGGCCGGGATGCTGCTCGCCTGGCAGGCCGGCGGCGGCCCGCGCTGGATCGGCGGGGCCGCCGGGCTCGCGGCGGGCCTGACCTTCTGGGTGGGCACCGACCGGCTCAACCGCCGGGTCCGGCGCTCCCAGGAGGCCGGCTGATGCCCGCCGCCCTCGACCCGCTGCTCCAGCACGCCACCCGGCTGACCGTGCTCGCCTTCCTCGGCGCCTGCCGCGAGGCCGAGTTCGGCGCCGTCCGGGACCACTGCGAGGTCTCCGACTCCGTCCTCAGCAAGGCCGCCACCGCCCTGGAGGAGGCCGGCTACCTCACGGTGAAGAAGGGGTACGTCGGCAAGCGCCCGCGCACCTGGCTCGCCGCCACCGCCGCCGGTCGCGCCGCCCTCGCCGCCCACCTCGCCGAGCTCCAGCGGCTGGTCGCCGCCGCCGAGGCGGCCGGCGCCCGACACGCCTGAGGCACCGCCGGGTTCACCGGGCCCGCCGCCAGCTGACCCGGCCGTGCGGGCCGTGCGGGCCGGTGGTGACCAGGGCGGTCAGCTCGTGCAGCACCGGCGCCGGATCGCGGCGGAGCTGGACCGGGGTGGTGCGCACCACCGGCAGGCCGGCGCCGGCCAGCCGGTTGGCGCGGGCCAGCCCGCGTTCGTGGTCGGCCGGGCGCAGGTGGTAGGCGCGGGAGTCGATCTCCAGCGCCACGCAGGCGTGCGGCCAGTAGGCGTCCGGCACGGCCAGGAAGCGGCCGTCCAGGAACAGCACCGGATTCCACAACGGCTCCGGCAGCCCCGCGTGGGCGAGCAGCTCGCGCGCCTCGCCCTCCACCACCGAGCGCACCCCGGTGGTGAGGTCCTCCACCACCCGGGCCACCTGCGGCAGCGCCAGCGCCCCCGGCCGGGCGAGCAACTGGTCCAGCAGCTCGCCGAGTTCGCAGTGCCGCCGCTGCACCGCCTCGGCGCACAGCGCCCGGAACCGGCGCTGCCCGGTCTCCCTCGGCGCCAGATCCGCCAGCGCCCGCGCGACCGGGGCGCTCCACAGCCCGTCGTCCCGCTCGAAGCCGCCCGGCATCACCCCGGACGACCGGTGGATCCGGACGAACTCCCGCTCCCTGACCCGGCGTTGGCCGGGGATCAGGACGTCGACCTCGGTCAGGTCGGCCGGGTGCCCGGCGCTCGGCAGCCCGGCCTCCGCCAGTACCGCGAACCCGGTCAGCAGCACCTCGCCGGGCTGCTCCTGCCGCCCCTTCGGACTCGCGTACGCCAGGGCCGCCCGGAGCTTCTGATGGCTCGTCAACCTCCCGTTCTGCAGGCAGATCACCCGCGGCAGCACCTGCTGCCAGGGCCCGCCCGGCCGCAGCCGGTGGGCGATCGTGCCGGAGGGCACGCCGAGCCGGCGCAGCTGCGCCCGGGTGGCGATGTGCTGCTGGTCGGCGCCGAGCAGGGCGACGGGGTCGAGCGGATGCGCGCGGGTCATACCCCGGTGCTGCCCGCCCGGATCGGAGGTATGCGAAACATCCCTCGTCAGGGGCGTTCCGGTAACGATGTTGACGAATCGGAGGCCGATCCGCTGTGCTGGAGGCACATGATGACCGAACCCAACGGCCCCGCGCTGGACGCGCTCAACGGCCTCTCCGTCGGTGACGCCCTCGGCGCCCAGTTCTTCGTCCCGGAAACCGCCCGGGCCCACTTCGCCTCCCGCACCGAACCGCCCGGCCCCTGGCCGTGGACCGACGACACCGAGATGGCCTGCTCGGTGTACGCCGCCCAGCGCGAACGCGGCGCGATCGACACCTTCGACCTCACCCACGCCTTCGCCCGCCGCCACGACTTCGACCGCGGCTACGGCCCGGCCGCCAACCGGCTGCTCCGGCTGGTTCGCGAGGGCGGCGACGCCGGGGCCCTGGCCGCCGAACTCTTCGACGGCCAGGGCTCGTACGGCAACGGCGCCGCGATGCGGGTCGCCCCGCTGGGGGCGGCGTACGCGGACGACCCCGCCGCCGTGGTCCGGCCCGCCGCCGACACCGCGGTGATCACCCACACCCACTCCCAGGCGGTGGACGGCACGATCGCGGTCGCGGTGGCCGCCGCGTACGCGGTGCGGGCGCGGACCGGGCCGATGGCGCCGGAGGCCTTCCTGGAGGCGGTGGTCGAGCTCACCCCGTACGGCGTCCTGCGCGACGCGCTCGCCGAGGCCGTCCGACTGCTCGCCGAACCGGATGCTCGGGCCGTTGCCCGACTGCTCGGCAACGGCAGCCGGACCTCGGCCGCCGACACCGTCCCGTACGCCCTGTGGTGCGCGGCCCGCCACCTCACCGACTACCGGGCCGCCGTGTGGGAGGCGATCGCGGCCGGCGGCGACATGGACACCGTGGCCGCGATCACCGGGGGAGTGGTGGCCGCTCACACCGGCACCCACGGCATCCCGGCCGCCTGGCTGGCCGCCCGCGAACCGCTGCCCGGCTGGGCGTTCCCCGAGCCGGGCAGCGTTCGGGCGGCTTCCGCGGACGCCTCGCATCTCAAGCCGCTGCGACTGCCCCGGCCCTGTCCGGTGCCGGACCTCGTCTGGACCGAGGAGCAGTGGCAGGCGGTGAGGTCGGGGCGGATCACCGGGGACGTCGACGGACGGTGGATGTTCCACACCGCCGAGGGCGTCCTGCACCTGCACCGCAGCTGGACCGGCTTCGAGATCTGGCGGGTGCGGGTGGCCCCGGTCAGGGGCGGCGGCTGGCGGCCGGTGTCCGCGCTGGTCGAGGCGCACCCCGGGCACTACCGGGGCGAGCCCCGGGTACCCGAAGGCCTCCTGCGCATGGTGGCCGAGGGCTGAACCCCCGGTCCCGGCTCAGGCGGTGATCATCAGCTGCCCGGCGCCACTGCCGCCCTGTCTAAGACACTCCTGGTTGATCGCCGGATCCGGGGCGCTCGGCGAGGTGGCGGCGGCGATCCGCAGCTCGATGATGTCGCGCACGGCCGGCCACTCGTCCTCCAGGATCGAGTAGAACGCGGTCGAGCGCACCACCCCGTCCAGCCCGCGCGAGTGCGCCCGGCGGACCCCCTCGGAGGTCGCGCCGAGCCGTTCGATGGCGGCCCGGGAGCGCAGGTTGCGGGCGTCCGCGCGCAGCGAGATCCGCTGCACGCCCCAGGTCTCGAAGGCGTACCGGAGCATGAGCAGCTTGGCCTCGGTGTTGATGCCGGTGCCCTGGGCGCGCGGGGAGAGCCAGGTGTTGCCGATCTCGGCGGCGTCCGGGACGGCCGTGGCCGGATCACCGAACGGCACGCCGGGCACCGGCGGCCACACCATGGGGCCCTGCCAGTAGTCGAGTTCCAGGAACCGGGTGGAGCCGACCACCCGGCCGTCGGCGACGTTCACCGTCGCGAACGGCAGCGACCGGCCCGCGGCCTGGTCGGCGAGGGCGCGCGCGATGTAGTCGCGGGCCGCTTCCGGACCGTGCGGGACGGGGGTGAAGGCATAGGTCGTACGGTCCTCGGCGCCGGCCGCGGCGATGGCCTCGGCGTGGTGGGCGGCGAGGGGCTCCAACCGAACGGTGCGGCCGGTGAGGAAGACAGGTGCTGGCACGGAACCTTGGTCCTTCATCGGTCGTAGGGCGCATCCGGCGCCGGGGTGCGGCACGGGCTGCGGTGGACGAGGGGTTCGCCCCGGCCCGGTTTCCGGCTCCGGGTACCCGTGTGCGCCGGAGGATTCCGGTCGGATGGGGCGGAGCGGCGGCCCGGAACGGGCGGCGAGGGTGCCGGAACGGACACGGATCCTCGGACCGGTCCGGCGGGAACAGCGAGCGGGACAGTGTGCGTCCGCGAAATGGCCGAAGAGGTAACGAGTGCGCGAAGGGAAGCAGGCGGCCAGGTGAAGGCAAGATGCGTCGTGGGTGTCTGACCGAGCAGCGATCCGGGTCGTGATCGACGGCGTTACGGACGACGTGACGACGACGCGACGATGCGAGGCAGCGAGAGGACGATACCCGCCAGAAGGCGGTGCGTCACTTCGCGGCACCCGAATGTCGGCGCGGGCCGCCACCGCGCGCCCCGGACGGGGCTGTTGAACGCCCGTGAACAGGGGTTTTACCCCCGGGTGCGATCATGGTCCGGAGCGGTCGGCGACGGTCCCCGAGCGTGTTGCCGGGCGGGTCGCGGGGCGGGCCGTCCGCGAGAGCGGTCGGCCGGAACGGGAATTCCCGCGCGTCCCGGCACGCTGGACAAGGCGAGAGCCGGTCGGAGCGGGACGAGCAGAGAACGGGGAAGGGTGCGCGGTGCGAGACTTCCAGGCGCTGTACGAGCTGGATGAGCGGGGCGTGGCCGCCGTGGCCGAGGCCAACGCGGAGCTGCGCGACACCGGCGCCGGCCTGGTGCTGCTCCAGCACTTCGAGGGCTTCATGGACGCCGGCGAGGCGGGCGCCCAGGTGGTGGCCCACCTGCTGGAGACGGGCTCCCCCCAGGTGGTGGCCCGCTTCGACCACGACCGCCTGGTCGACTACCGGGCCCGCCGCCCCGCGATGGTCTTCGACCACGACCACTGGTCCTCCTACGACCCGCCGGAGATCCTGCTCCAGCTGGTCCGCGACGCCGCCGGCGCCCCGTTCCTGCTGCTCACCGGCCCCGAGCCGGACGTCGAGTGGGAGCGCTTCGCGCGCGCCGTCCGGGAGCTGGTGGAGCGCTTCGAGGTCCGGCTCAGCCTGGACTTCCACGGCATCCCGATGGGCGTGCCGCACACCCGCCCGGTCGGCCTGACGCCGCACGGCAACCGGCTCGACCTCGCGCCGGGGTACCCGCAGTGGTTCGAGCAGGCGCAGGTCCCGGGCAGCGCCCAGGCCCTGCTGGAGTACCGCCTGGCCGAGGCCGGGCACGACGTGCTGGGCTTCGCCGTGCACGTCCCCCACTACGTGGCCCGTTCGGCCTACCCGGCGGCCGCCGTGCTGATCCTGGAGGCGGTGCAGTCCGCCACCGGACTGGTGCTGCCCGGCACCCGGCTGCGCGAGCGGACGGGCGAGGTGTACGCCGACATCGAGGAGCAGCTGGCCCAGGGCGACGGCGAGTTGCGCTCCGCCATCCGTGGCATGGAGGGCCAGTACGACGCGGTCGCGGGCGCCGAGGGCCGGGAGAGCCTGCTGGCCGAGCCGGTCGACCTGCCGTCCGCGGACGAGCTGGGGCGGCGCTTCGAGCAGTTCCTCGCCGAGCACGAACGCGGCGCGGAGTAACGGGAACGGGGCAACGGGAACGGGGCAACGGCAACGCAGTGACGGGAGCGGAGTCGCCGGAACGGCGTAACGCCGACGCCGTGGCGGGAGTCATCGGCGCCGCCCGTACGTTGAGCCGTGCGGTGCCCGGGGGGACCGGCCGCCGCGTACGCAGCTGCCCGTGACCCGCACCCCCAGGGGGGACGCCATGCCCAGGACCACCCGCCCGTCGACCGTCGCGACGGCCCTCTCGGCCGCCCTGCTGCTGGCCGCCCTGGCCGGGTGCGGCGGCGGGTCGGACGGACCGGACGGCTCCGACCGGGGCTTCGCGGGCGCCCTGCCCGGTCGCGCCCCGGCCGGTGCGACCCCGACCCCCACCCCGACACCGACCCCGCCGCCCGTCGCCCCGTACGTGGCGCTCGGCGACTCGTACACCGCCGGGCCCCGGATCGCCCCGCAGGTCGGCGACCCGGCCGGCTGCGCCCGCTCCGGGGTCAACTACCCCTCCCTGCTGGCGAAGGCGCTCGGGGTGGCGCCCGGGCAGTTCCGGGACGTCAGCTGCAGCGGCGCCCGCACCGGGGACCTCAGGAGCCCGCAGAAGACCGCCGACGGCCCCAACCCGGCCCAGCTGGACGCGCTGACCCCGGACACCCGGCTGGTCACCGTGGGCATCGGCGGCAACGACGCCGGTTTCATGGAGGTCGTCACCGAGTGCGCCAAGGCCACCCTGGCGGACGCGGTGAAGGACCTGGTCGGCGAGGACCGCGCGGCCGCGCCCTGCCGGGAGCACTACGCCTCCGGCGGCACCGACGAGGTGCGGGCCCGGGTCGACGCGGCCGGCGAGCGGCTCGGCGAGGTCCTCCGGGAGATCGGGCGCCGCTCCCCGCGGGCCCGGGTGTACGTGGTCGGCTACCCGGCCCTGCTCCCGGCCGACCCGGCGGGCTGCCGGGCGACCCTGGGCACCACGGTCGCGGCGGCCGACCTCGGCTTCCTCACCGAGAAGGAGCAGCAGCTCAACGGCATGCTCAAGCAGCGCGCGGAGGCCGCCGGGGCGGTGTTCGTGGACACCGCCGGGCCCTCGGCCGGGCACGACATGTGCGCGGGGGAGGACGCCCGCTGGATCGAGCCGCCGTTCCCGGCCCACGGCCTCACCCCGGTCCACCCCAACGCCAAGGGGGAGGAGGGGGTGGCCGCCGCGCTGCTCAAGGCCGTCCGGGGCTGAGGCTGCCGCAGACCGTGCCGCCGACCGCGTTGGTCGGCGGCACGTGGTGATGGATCTACGGATCCGCACTCTGCGCCTCACGTGGGGCACGCCTCCCGCGTCAGTGGGACGGCGTACCGTGAGTGCCATGTGACTCCGCCTCTCCGCGATGACGGAGCGGCTTCTCACTCGGCTCTGGGAGCCTCATGACGGTCAAGCCCTGACCGCTGCCCGAGGACAGGTGGCCGAGTATATGTCACTCCGCGCGCCCGGCCGACTACGCAAGGAAGTGGATGGACGACACCACGCACCGCCTCGCCGCCCCGCTCCCGTACGACCACGCCGCCGAGGCCCGCTGGGTCCCCGAACCGGACAAGCGTCCCGGCCGCACCGCCTTCCAGCGCGACCGCGCCCGGGTGCTGCACTCCGCCGCACTGCGCCGGCTGGCCGGCACCACCCAGGTGGTGGCCCCGATGCGCAGCGACTTCCCGCGCACCCGGCTCACCCACTCGCTCGAATGCGCCCAGGTCGGCCGGGAACTGGGCGCCGCCCTCGGCTGCGACCCGGACCTGGTGGAGACCGGCTGCCTGGCCCACGACATCGGCCACCCGCCCTTCGGCCACACCGGTGAGGAGGCCCTCGACCAGGCCGCCGAGGCCTGCGGCGGCTTCGAGGGCAACGCCCAGTCGCTGCGCATCCTGACCCGGCTCGAACCCAAGCGCTTCGCGCCGGCGGAGGAGCAGCCGGCCTCCCGGCTCGCCCCCTGGCCCGGGCGCAGCGTCGGCCTCAACCTGAGCCGGGCCGCCCTGGACGCGGCCACCAAGTACCCGTGGACCAAGGGCGCCCACCCGACCGACCCGGCCTCGCCCAAGTACGGCGTCTACGCCGACGACCTGCCGGTCTTCCGCTGGCTGCGGGCCGGCTCCCCGGCCGGGCGCAAGTGCTTCGAGGCCACCGTCATGGACTGGTCCGACGACGTCGCCTACTCCACCCACGACGTCGAGGACGGCCTCCAGGCCGGCCACATCGACCCGGCCGCGCTGCGCGCCCCCGGCGAGCGCGCCGACCTGTTCAAGGTCGCCGAGCGCTACGCCCCGGACGCCGAGCCGGAGGAGCTCTCCGCCGCCCTGGACCGGCTGCTGGCCCAGGACTTCTGGCCGCAGGGCTACGACGGCACCGCGCGTGCCCGGGCCGGGCTCAAGGACCTCACCAGCCAGCTGATCGGCCGCTTCTGCCTGGCCGCCGAGCAGGCCACCCGCGCCCGCTACGGCCCCGGCCGGCTGACCCGCTACACCGCCGAGCTGGTGGTGCCGCGGGAGGTCCGGCTGGAGGTCGCGGTGCTCAAGGCCGTCGCCGTCCTCTACGTGATGATGCGCGACGAGCAGGCCCAGCTGCGGGCCCGCCAGCGGATCGTGATCGCCGAGCTGGCGTACGTGCTGAACCAGCGCGCCCCCGAGGGGCTGGACCCGGTCTTCACCGCGATGTACCACGAGGCCGAGGACGACCGCGCCGCCCTGCGCACCGTGATCGACCAGATCGCCACCCTCACGGACGCCTCGGCGCTGGCCCTGCACGGCAGGCTGGTCGGGGCCTCCTGGACCTGACGCCCACGTCAGGCCACGTGAGGCCCACGTCACGCCCGCCCGGCGCGGCCCGGGCCCGGACCCGGGCCGCGGCCCCGGCCGGAACCCGGCCGGCAGCCCCGGCTCGAAACCCCGGCCGCCCCAGTAGACTTCCGGGGTGGCCGGGCGGATCAGGGACGAAGACGTACAAGCGGTGCGCAGCGCACTGCCGATCGACGCGGTGGTCGGCGACTACGTACAGCTGACCAACGGTGGCGGTGGCGAGTACAAGGGCGTCTGCCCCTTCCACGACGAGAAGTCGGCCTCCTTCTACGTCAACCCCGCCAAGGGCGTCTTCCACTGCTTCGGCTGCCAGGAGAACGGCGACACCATCGCCTTCCTGATGAAGATCGAGCACTTCACCTTCGCCGAGGCCGTCGAGCGGATGGCGGCCCAGGCCGGCATCACGCTGCGCTACGAGGAGGGCGGCTACAGCCCCCGCCACCAGCAGGGCGAGCGGACCCGGCTGGTCGAGGCGCACAAGGTGGCCTCCGCCTGGTACCAGGAGCAGCTGGCCTCGGCGGAGGCGGAGATCGGCCGCCGCTTCCTGGCCGAGCGCGGCTTCGACGAGGAGGCCGCGAAGACCTTCGGGGTGGGCTACGCCCCGGCGGGGTGGGAGCACCTGGTCCGCTACCTGCGCGGCAAGGGGTTCAGCGACAAGGAGATCCTCCAGGGCGGCCTGGCCTCGCAGGGGCAGCGCGGCGGTCTGATCGACCGCTTCCGGGGCCGGCTGGTGTGGCCGATCCGGGACATCGCGGGCGAGGTGGTCGGGTTCGGCGCCCGCCGGCTGCGCGAGGACGACAACGGTCCGAAGTACCTGAACACCCCCGAGACGCCGATCTACAAGAAGTCCCACGTGCTGTACGGCATCGACCTGGCGAAGAAGGAGATCGCCAAGTCGGGCCGCGCGGTGGTGGTCGAGGGCTACACCGACGTGATGGCCTGCCACCTGGCCGGGGTCACCTCGGCGGTGGCGACCTGTGGCACGGCGTTCGCCGAGGACCACATCAAGATCATCCGTCGGCTGCTGATGGACACCTCCCAGTACCGCGGCGAGACGGTCTTCACCTTCGACGGCGACGCGGCCGGCCAGAAGGCCGCGCTGCGCGCCTTCGAGGACGACCAGAAGTTCGCCGCCAAGACCTCCATCGCGGTCAGCCCGGGCGGCATGGACCCCTGCGACCTGCGGCTGGCCCAGGGCGACGAGGCGGTCCGGCAGCTGATCGACCACCCCGTCCCGCTGTTCGAGTTCGCGCTGAACACGGCGGTCGCCAAGCACCGGGTCGAGACCCCCGAGGGGCAGGCCGCCGCGATGGAGGAGGCCGCCCTGATCGTCGCGAAGATCAAGGACCCGTCGATCCGGCACGGCTACGCGATCCGGCTGGCCGGCATGGTCGGGGTGAACCCGGGCGACGAGCAGTTCGTGGTCCGCCGGATCTCCCAGCTGGCCCGCTGGGAGCGGGAGAAGCAGCAGAACCCCCGCGCCAACGGCCAGCAGCGCCGCACCGAGCAGCCCGTCGCGGTGCCGGGCCCGGCCAGGCCCGCGTTCCGGCTCAACCCGCGGGACCCGGCCCAGTTCGTCGAGCGGGAGCTGCTCAAGCTGGCGCTCCAGCACCCGGAGCTGGTCAGCCCGGCCTTCGACCAGTACGGCGACGACGAGTTCCCGACCCCGCCGTACACCGCCGTCCGGCAGGCCATCGCCAAGGCCGGCGGCACCGGGTACGGGGCGGCCGCGCCCGACTTCACCGGCGCGGTGCGCGAGGCCTCCCCGGACGACCAGGTGCGCTCGCTGGTGACCGAGCTGACCGTCGAACCGGTGCGCTCGCTGCGCAAGGCGGACGCGGTCTACGCGGGGGAGTTCCTGGTCAAGCTGCGCCTGCTGGCCGTCGACCGGCGGATCGCCGAGGTCCGCGGCTACCTCCAGCGGCTGGGCCACCGGGCGGACGCCGAGCAGCTGCACGCGGTGCAGACCGAGCTGTGGCAGCTCCAGCAGTACGGCGACCAGCTCAAGAGCCGGGGCGCCGGGGCGTTGTAGCGGGTTCTCCGGCGCGAACGGCCCCGGGAAGTCCCGCACAGAAAGTCGGCGCACGAGTCTCGGCCACGGAGCGTGGCGTACCCCACACTGGAGGGCGTCCCACCTCCGTACAGCGCGGGTCCGCCAGAGTCGCGCCCGCCCCGAGGGATGCCCGTGGACCGAGGCCTTGCCGCAGCGACCACCGCCACCAGACGAGCCGAGCCGACCGGACGGGCCGAGCCCACCGGACGAGCCGAACCGACCGAACCGACCGGACGGGCCGAGCCCGCCGGGCCGCCGACCGGGGAGCAGGAGACCGACCACGGCCGGGCCGGGGCCGCGCCCCCGGGCCCACGGGTTCCCGCCCAGGAGCGGCCGGAGGGCCACCCCGACAGCCCGGAGGCGGCGGCCGAGCCGGACCTCGACGACGATGGCCCCGCCGAGCGCTCCGAGGGCGGCGGTCCGGCCGCCGACCTGCTGCGCCAGTACCTGCGCGAGATCGGCCGGATCCGGCTCCTCACCGCCGTCGAGGAGGTCGAACTGGCCCGCCGGATCGAGGCCGGACTGTTCGCCGAGGAGCAGCTGAACGCGGACCCGCCGCCGCCCGACCCGCTGGCCGGCGAACTGGACTCCCTGGTGGTCCTTGGCCGGATCGCCAAGCGCCGCCTGATCGAGGCGAACCTGCGCCTGGTGGTGTCCGTTGCCAAGCGCTACGTCGGCCGCGGGCTGACCCTGCTGGACCTGGTCCAGGAGGGCAACCTGGGCCTGATCCGGGCGGTGGAGAAGTTCGACTACGCCCGCGGCTACAAGTTCTCGACGTACGCGACCTGGTGGATCCGGCAGGCGATGAGCCGGGCGCTGGCGGACCAGGCCCGGACGATCCGGGTGCCGGTGCACGTGGTGGAGCTGATCAACCGGGTGGTCCGGGTGCAGCGCGCGCTGCTGCAGGAGCGCGGTCTGGAGCCCAGCCCGGCCGACATCGGCACCGCCCTGGAGCTCACCGAGGTGCGGGTCCGCGAGCTGCTCCGGCTGGCCCAGGAGCCGATCTCGCTGCACACCCCGGTCGGGGAGGAGGACGACGTCGCGCTCGGTGACCTGATCGAGGACGCCGACGCCGCCTCACCCGCCGAGTCGGCGACCTTCCTGCTGCTGCGCCAGCACCTGGACGCCGTGCTGGCGACCCTGGGCGAACGGGAACGCCAGGTCGTCCAGCTCCGCTACGGCCTGGACGACGGCCGCCCGCGCACGCTGGAGGAGATCGGCTCGGTGTTCGGCGTGACCCGGGAGCGGATCCGGCAGATCGAGTCCAAGACGCTGGTCAAGCTCCGCGACCACGCCTCCGCCGAGCAGCTGCGCGGCTACCTCGACTGACCGGGCGGGGACGCGGCCGGGCTCGGCGAGACCTGCTCGGCCGGCGGTGCCTGGGTCGCGCCCTGCGCCGGGTCGGCCGAAGCCGGTGCCGAAGCCGGTGCCGAAGCCGGTGCCGAGGCCGAGTCGCTCGGCGTGGCCCCGGCGCCCGGGGGCGGCGAGGCGGGGCCGATCGGGATCGGGGTGGAGGCCACCACCCTGGCCAGGTCGGTGACGGTCCCGGTGCAGTCGTGCCCGGCCGGCTGGGTGCCGCAGACCTGGAAGCCGATCGAGGGGTCGGCCGCGTTCAGCATCGGCGAGTAGTTGTCGTAGCCCCAGTGGATCATCGCGGTCTCGCTGTCCCCGGTGGTGTCGGTGATCACCGCGAAGTCCTTGGGCTCGCCCTCGGAGATCGCCGCCCAGGCGGCCTGGCAGGTCTGGCTGTAGCGGAGGTAGACGACGACCTTGCCGATGACCTGGGTCTGCAGCGTGCGCGCGTCCCTGCCGCAGCCGGTGGTCTTGGGGTCCTTGTGGGCGCAGCCGAGGGCCCGGCAGTCGGGGGCGCCCGCCACGGCCGCCGTGGTCGGGGCGGCCCTGCCGGTGGCCGAGGTGCTCGGGGCCGGACCGTCGGCGGCCGAGGCCTGGTCGTCGTGCCGGCTGAGGTGCAGCCCGGCCAGCACCAGCAGCAGTGCCAGCACGGCCGCACCGGCGACCAGGGCCGCGGGACGGCGCCACCAGGCGACGGCGGGTTCGTCGGCGGTCTCGCCGGTGGTCTCGGCGGCGGGCCCGTCGGCGGCTCCGGCGACCGGTCCGGCGGTCGGGTCGTCGCTGGGCTCGGCGGTTTCGGCGGGCTCGGCGGCCGGTTCGGACGGGTCGGTCCCGGGGGCCGACCCGTCGTCGGTCGGCGCCGGCTCCGCGCTCCGGTCCCCGGGCTCCCCGCCCCGGTCCTCGGTCTTCGGGGCCACGGCCTCCCGTGCCACAGCTTCCTGGGCCACGGTCCCCGGGGCCACGGGGACGGCCGCCCGCTGCCGGAGCCGGCGCAGCACCACCGGGTCGCAGTCGACCGCCCTGATCAGCGCCTCCAGCGCCTGCTCGGTGACCACCCGCTTGCCGTTCAGCCAGCGCTCCCAGGAGGCCCGGCTGTAGTGGGTCCGGGTGGCGAGCTCGGACAGTGACAGTCCGGCGTCGTCCTTGAGCTTGCGGAGCTCCTCGGCCAGCAGGCGGGCGGGCTCGGACAGCTCCTCGGGCAGGTCCTTCCAGACGGAAGCCAACGCGGTCCTCCATGAGTCGCGGGACGGGACGACGGTGCGACGGGGCGGGAGGTGCGCGCCCGGTCCGGCCGTTCGGCGTCTCCTCGTTCTCCAACCTCAGCGGCCCGGTGTCCCAAACTCCAGGTCATGGCGTTGAGACGGACGGAAGTGTCTCACAACCCCCCGGAACCATCGAACAGTCATGTGTTCGTCGTGCAGAGTTCTCCCTGCCGGTGCGTTCCACCGCCCCGGCCGTTTCGTTCGGGCCCCGGCCGGTCGGCCGTGGTCGGCCCGATACGGAGTCCCGGATCCCCCACCGGTCGTGGCAGCCTCACGGGGGGAGGCTGCCCCGACCGACCGGGACCACCCGGTGGGAGGGCGCTTCCCCTGCGCCCTCCCACCGCGGCGTTTCCCGGGCGCAGAGCCTGTGTGTTATAAAAATCAACGAACCCACCTGACCCCAAGCAAACGGGG
>NZ_JBHYGR010000037.1:0-6658 GCF_042738155.1 Kitasatospora sp. NPDC059088
GGGGGGGGCCCCGGGGCGCCCCCCCCCGGCGCCCACGGTAGCGGGCAGCCGCCTGGGGCTGGCCGTCCGCATCCAAGGCGTCGGCGGCGAGCCGGTAGGCGGCTGCGAGCACCGGGCCGTAGGCGGTGGGAGCGTCGGCGAGGTAAGGGCCGACGGTCTGGACCGCGGACCCGGCGTCGCGCCACGCGCCGGCCGTGTCCTCCGGGAGAAGCGCGCGGCCTCGCGCTGTCAGAACGGCTGCCAGGCTGACGCGTGTGGCCACCAGTTCCTCGTCGTCGGAAGGAAGCAGGCGTGCCCGTACCTCGACGACTCCGGCTGTCAGGGAGACCGCTTCGTCGTAGTGCCCGGCGTAGTGGTGGAAGCTTCCCAGGTTGCAGCGGGTGGCGAGCGTCAGCGGGTGGTCGCTGCCGTGGAGGCTCTCGTAGTCGGCAGCGGCTTGCGTCCCGAGGGCGATGGCGTCGTCCAGCTGCCCGGACTGGAAGTGGAAGGCGGCGAGGCTCCCGCGGCTGAGCAGCGTGTCGGGGTGGTCGGAACCCAGGAGCTGTTCGCGGGAGGCGAGCACCTGTCGACCGAGGATGACGGCCTCCTCCGGGCGTCCGGCCTGGCCGCAAGCGGCCGCGAGATCGTGCCGCGTGCTGATGGTACGAGGGTGCCGCGCGCCCAGGGCACGCTCGTGGTCAGCCAGTGTCCGTCGGCCGAGGGCGATGGCGTTCGCCAGGAAGCCGGCGTTCCGATAGCTGGCGACAAGGTTCCCACCGGCTCGGAGGGTGTCTGGGTGATCGTTGCCCAGGACACGCTGACAGTCCGCCAGGACGCGCTGGCCGAGGACGATGGCCTCCGCCAGGCGACCGGCATCCCGATACGAGCATGCGAGGTTCCCGCGGGTGGCCAGGGTGTCCGGATGGTCGGCCCCGATCACACGTTCGCGATCGGCGAGGACTTCCTTTCCCAGCGCGATCGCCTCGTCGATCCGGCCGGTCCGACTCAATCCGAGCGCGACGTTGCCGCGGGTGGTGAGTGTGTCGGGATGGTCAGGCCCGAGGATCCGCTCGCGGTCCGCGAGCGCCCGCTGCCCGAGCGCGATGCCCTCGTCCAAGCGCCCGGCCTCGATGTAGTCGAGTGCGAGATTGCTTCGGGTGGTGACGGTGGTGGGGTGATCGGTGCCCAAGTCCCGATCGCGGTCGGCGAGTGTCCGCTCCCTCAGGGCGATGCCCCGGTCGACGAGGCCGAGTTCCGTGCACGCGCTCGCCAGATTGCCGCGGGCCACGAGGGTGGCGCGGTGCCCGGAGCCCAGCACCCGCTCGCAGTCCGCTACCGTGCGCTCCCCGAGATCGACCGCCTCTCGGAGGAGGCCCGCCCTCCGATAGGTGCTGATGAGGTTGCCGCGCGCCAGGAGAGTGGTCTCGTGGGTGCCGCCGAGGACGCGCTCGCTGTCGGCGTCCGCCCGGCACCCGATGGCGACGGCGTCGGCGAATTCCCCGGCTTGGCGCAAGGCGACCGCGAGGTTCATCCGTGCGACGATCGTCGCCTCGTGGTCGGCCCCGAGCCTCCGCTCGGCGGTCGACGTGAACCGGGTCCAGTGGTGGGCGGCCGCCCGGTTCAGGCCTGCCTCGACGAGGCTGTGTCCACTGCGGGACAGGACCGAGGGCATGCCGTCCTGCCCATCCCAGAGCTGATCCTCAGCACGCTCGTCGAGTGTGGCGGTGTTGGCCCGTAGGACGGCGGCGAGGTCGCGGTCGGAGTGGTCCTCGTCCGGCCATACCGCGGTGAGGGCCTGGGCCGCGACCTGCGCGGTGCGGGCGAACCCGGGAACGGTGAGGGTGTCCCGGACGGCGTGCTGTACGAGCTGGTGGATGCGGACGCTGTCGAGGGGGCTGTCGGGGAGGTGGTCGATGAGGCTGAGACGGTGGAGGGCTCTCAGCGCGAGCCGCGCGTGCTCCGCGCTGACCGGGTGCCGGGTCTCCGCCGCGCCTTCCCGCTCCGATTCCGGCTCCAGGAACCGGCCTGCCGACAGGTGGGCGAGCACGGGAGGGCTGTCGAAGACGGCCTCGGGGATGCCGGTGGGCGAGAGGAAGGCGGCGAGTTCGAGCACGGGGCGGGCCAGGCCGGGAGGGTGGAGGGAGTCGGCACGTTCGATGGAGAGGTCCCATGCGGCGGCGACGGTGTGCGGCTGGTCGTCCGGCAGTCGATCGGGGGCCGCCTCGGCGAGCGTGCGGGCGCGGTCCGCGAGCAGGGCGCGGTAGCGGCGGCAGGGAAGTCCGGTGTCGATGAGGTAGGCCGCCGCTTGGGAGAGCGCGAGCGGAAGGTGGCCGAGGTCCTCGGCGAGCGCGGCGAGTTCGGTGTCGGCTTCCTGTCGGTCTGCGGCGGCGAGGGCCTCGGTGAGATAGACCTGGGAGTCGACCGGGGTGAACACTCCGAGCGGAACGATCCGGCGGCCCATGGTGAGGGCGGCGTCGCGTCGTCGGCTGGTGAGCAGGGTCCGCCCCTGCGGGCTGGCAGGCGGCCACAGCCCGGTGAGGTCGGCGGGATCGGACACGTCGTCCAGGACGACGAGCCACCGGCAGGGCGGTCGTCCGGGCCCTGGCTCGAGCCATGCCAGGAACTGCCGGGCCGCCTGCTCGGCATCGGAGGCTTCGGTCCCCAGGAGCTCGGCGGCCGCCGACGCGAACCCGGCCACCACCTCCGTGGTGGAGGCTGCGGCGATCCACACGAGGACGTCCAGCTCGCCGCCGTGCCAGAGGGTGCGGGCGTAGTGGGCGGCGAGCTGGGTCTTGCCGACCCCGCCCAGGCCCAGTACTACGCCGGCCGCCGGTGCGACCACGACCGTGTTGCCGCCCTGGTCGAGTGCACGTGCCAGACGTTCCGACTCGCCGCGCACCTGGAAGCAGCCGGCCTGCGGCGGGATCCGCCCCACCAGATGCGGCCATGCGGCAGGCCGTCGGACGGCCCGCTGGTGCACGGTCAGATTGGCGGCCTGGTACACATCACCGTGGACGGTGCTGTTGATGATGCGGTTCGAGACGCCCCGTACCGTCTGCTCGTCGTCCACGCGCTCGCCCCCCCCCCCGCTAATCGTGTCCAACCGCGTTCAGTATCGCGCCGGAGAGAGCTGACGGGCACGGGAAGTGGAGCATCGGATCTGTCCGGTGCGGGTGGGCTCGTTCGGCTGGTGCGGGGACGGCGCGGGCGAAGTCTCTCGGAGCGGTCGGGGCTGGCGTGGACCCCCGGATCTACTGCGGAAGATCCGGGGGCCGCGGAGCGGGCCGACTCGCGTCAGCTGCGGTCTTGGCGGTCGCCGCGGCTTCCGCGCGCTCCTGAGGCGTGTCAGCTGCCCTGGGCAGTTGCTCGGCGGTCGGACGCATCCGCATCGGCATCGTTTCGGTGCCCGCTGATTTTCCGCGGAAAAATTCAGGACGGCCGAGCGCCGGGGATCGCAGGACGGACAGTGCCCGGCAACCAGTGCGGCGACACACTCCCCCACGGTGTCAGACACCGCGCCAGACTCGTCGAGGCTGGGTCGTCCGGTCGGCCCTGGTGCGGCCGATCGTAGCTCGGCCCGGCTGCCCGACGTCCCTTCGAAATTTTCCGCGGAAAATCAGCGGGTCACCATCCCCCCGTCCATGGCCGAGCGCCCACGGCACCCACCGCTCCCCCGTGCCTCCGTCACTGGTCCGCTCATGGCGTCCGGCCGGTGGTCCCGGTGGCGGCCACGCCCTCGTCGTCCTCATCTGGCCAGCGCCCATCGATGTGGAGCTGGATCAGCGCGGCGTGGGAGAGCGGGCGAGCAGGGTCGGTGACGTCGCCGTTGGTGGTGTAGTCGAGGAGTACGACCTCGTCCTTGCTCCTGAGCAGCTCGACCAGGTCAGCAGCTCGGTGCTCAAGGATCCAACGGTAGGCCGGTAGGTAGATCCGGCGCCGGGCCGTTTCATAGGTCAGCAGCCGATCGCCGTCCAGACCGGCACGATGGCCTCGGACAGGGCCGTACCGACGGACCGTCCGCTTCAGGCCCTTCATCGTGGTGATCCGGAGCTTCGCTGGATCGACGTCAGAGTCCTGGAAGACCTTGAGAGCCTGCCAGATGCCTTCCACGGACTCACTGGTCACTCCCTCGCTGCAGGGGACCGGGATGCCTTTGTGCGGGTAGAACGGGCTCAGTCGTACCCACGGATCCGACGCCTTGGAGGTGACGTCGATGATCTCGGCACCGGGAAAAGCGGCGGTCAGTGACACCATCCCACGGCGGCGGCTAGCGATACGGATTGGCATCTGAGGTCCCCCTGGCTCGATGGCAGTATCACCGAGCATGTCGGGTGCCACTGACAACCCGCCCGCGTCCAGCACAGCGGGCCGGCATTGACGAGCAACCGACGTGGATCTCCTGTAGCCATCCGTGGTGAGAGCGAGGCCGGCCGCAGTGCGTGGAGCCGCGGCCTCAATGCCGGTGGGTACGGAGTGAGGACAGCCCGTGTGCTTCGGGTCGAGTTAGTAGCGTGCGACGCCCAGTGGCATCGGGTTCGGGAAGGCGCCCTGGGGCACTGAGCCTGGCGGATCCCTGACGCACCGACGATGGCTCCCCCGCTCCGCTACTTCCCGGCCTCGAATTTTCCGCGGAAAATTCGGGGCCGCCGGGCTTCCCTGCAAGAGCTGGACCGGGCGGACCGTAACGATGCTCTGGCGCCCTTCGGGGATGGCACGCACCGGTCGGTCTGTCCGAACGGTTCGAGGCGTTGGACGCTGGCACCGTCGACGACAGCGATCGAGAATTTTCCGCGGAAAATCGATCGGCCGCAGGAACAGCACCCTCGGGGTCTCGGCAGAGCGCCCGCCCTGACCACCTGGTCGAGTCCGACCTCGGCAGTCACAGGGCACTCGGTGACTGAGCGGGGCCGGCCTCCGCCCCGGTGATCCTTTCGTGCCGCGGCCCGGCTCCCCCACGAAGACACCGTGTTGAAGCCGCCGGCCGCTACCGGCCCGGGCAGGTGGCGAAGGTGTACTCGTCCGCGATGTTGAAGACGCTGGCGCAACGAGGGCATTCGCCGTCGCCGAGGAGATGCGTGATTCCGTCGGCGAGTGCCTCCTGCCCGTCCCGGGTGGCGGTCTCGTACATCCACCGGCCGATGCCTGAGAGTCGTTCGGGGGCCGCAGGCCGAAGGTCGCGTCGGTCGATGTCCCCCAGGTTCCAGTCCCTGATCGCCGAGTAGCGCCCGTAGTCGCCGATAGCAATCGTCACCTCGGCATCGCAGTGGGGGCAGGCGAGGTGGTAGGAGTCGTCGGCGAAGCCATCCAGGCCGGCACTCCAGTGGTACTGCCCCTTGGCTGCCAGCAGGTCGAGGAACGCCACGACGTAGTCGGTCGGCCTCGACCTGAGGTGCCGGTCCAGCAGCACGCCGAACTCGGCGATCGTCTCGGCGCAACCCGCGAGCAGTTCGTCATAACCATGGCCGCCCGCACACCGGACGATCGTCCCGGCCAGCACGCGCGCCCGCGAGTCGCCCGACGCGAGCCGCACCAGGTGGGGAAGAGCTGCGAAGCTGACAGGGGAGACGAGATCGTTCTCCAGGCACAGCCGGTATCCGAGCTCCTGCCAAGCTTCGGCATCATCCTCGCGTTCGACGCGCTCCAGAAGCGCGGGAACGCGGTCGACGTCCCCGAAGCAGTCATGCATCCGTGTCCAGTCGACCACGCCGGTCGGTGGCCGACTCGCGCCGCCGGGCCGGACCCGATCTGTTTCCCCGAGCTGTCGATGCACTGGTCAGCGATCCTGGCGGGCGGTCGGTGTGTTCGTACGGTGCGATCCGTTCTGCGCAGGAACTCCGTCCGGCCAAACAGGACTCAGCTCGTTGTCCATTGCGGCGACCAGCCACTGGGTGAAGGTCACGCCCTGCGGCCGGCAATCGCCGTCGGCGTTGAGCCACATCGCGCCGGCGGGATCACGGAAGTCGATCATCGACCACATCGCGCAGCCCCAGTCGTGGAGCGGCACCACTCCGGCGGGCACTCCCCCGGTGGGATCCGGTCCGTACTCATAGGCTTCCGCGAGATGTTCGCGGCACTGGCCCACGTCGACCGGCAGCACTCCGTCGGCGGGCCCGAAGCCGCCCTTGGAGACCTCCGTGTAGAGGCGCCGCAGAAGCGGTGGGAAGGCGAAACCGAGGACGTGTTCCGCCCCGGCGACTGCCTCGGGCGGGCGGGCTCGGAGGCGTCCGGTCTCGGGCGATCTCTCGGCAGGCTTCGATGATCTCGTCGTCGGTCACCGGAGGATCGTAGGAGATGGCTCGGACATCGGCAGCCGTCGTTCTCTGATGGCTCCGTTCCACCGGCGAGCGGGCGGGCCTGGCGTGCTCGTTGGCCGTCGCCCGAGGCAGTCTGCGCGCCGATCGATGCGTGCGGCGGGAGCAGACCGGATGACACGACCGGTCGATCCATCGGCTTCAACGGGACCTCACGGAATTTTCCGCGGAAAACTCAAGACCTCCGGGGGAGAGGAAGATCGAAGCCGCAGGGGAGTGGTGGAGCCTGTGCCAGCCACGCCACCAGTCGACGACCACCTCGGGGGGGGGGGGGGGGGGTGGGTCGGTTGTTATTTTTTGTTTATACGGGCTGGCGCCCTGGTGTGGCCGGGGGGGGTGTTGGGCGGGGGGGTAGTGGGTGTGCGAGA
>NZ_JBHYGR010000037.1:6668-10982 GCF_042738155.1 Kitasatospora sp. NPDC059088
CACACCAACGCACCCCCCCCACACCCCACCCCCCCCCCGCGCCTCGCCCCCGCGCGGGGGGGCGTGGGCCCCCCCCCCCCCACCTGCCCCCCACCCGGGGGGGTTTTTTTTTTTCTGCGGAAAATTCGATCCCCGAGGTGTGAGCCGGGCTGCAGCTAAGGGTTGCCCGTAGTTGATCTCTGAGTGGATCCCGGACAGGGTCGATCGACCTTGTCCGTACTCCCGGTTGTACTCGGCCTGCCACCGGGTGCGTTCGTCACCCTTGGAGCGTAGGTGCGGGATGACCGGACCGGTCCTCAGATAACCGCCGTCGGCGAGCAGCGCGGTGTCCTTACGGAAGCGGTGCCGGGGCTTGAACGCCGGAGAGGGGCCGCTGTACTCGACGCTCCTGCCGACCCCCCACTTGGACACCTCGATGCGGTGCGCCGTGACGACCTGCCCAGCCTCCACAGCCTTGCCGCAGGCATCCAGCGCGACCGGGTAGCCGTCGTCGCAGGACTCACCCTGCCCTGGAACTCCCGCATCGTCGAAGGCCATGTCAGCCGGATCATTCTGTGGACTCATCGATGTCAAGCCATGGACTTGTGCATCACGTCGAGGTAATGACGATCTTGGTGAGGTACGTGGTTGTCCCGGCCCGGGAGGCTGAAGACCGCGTAGACGTCAGCGGGCCAGGTGAGGATGCTGGACTGCTGGCCGAAGGTGAGGGTGTCGTTGGCGTGATGCTCACAGCCTGCAGCGTCCAGGGCCGTGACCAGTTCCTCGCGGAGCACAGTGGCCTCGAACGACTCTGATCCGGGCAGGACGAGAGCCGGGAGCTTCACCGTCGAACCGGGCCGGAGGTGGACCCAGATGCCGCTGACCGCGCGCTGGGTGACGTCCAGTCTGAGTCCATCCCAGGAGTATGGGTAGCCGTCGATGTCGGGCCCCTTCATGCGGATCGCGGGGTGTGGACGCCCCGGGCCGAGGAGGTCCTCAGCCTCGGCCAGGGGCATTCCGCAGTGGAGCGGACCGATTCGACCGGTTCGGGCGAAGTCGACGAGCACGTTCATCAAGGTCACGGCAGTGACTGTGTCTCTCTCTCCCGGGCCTGTGCGCACTCCGATATCAGTGCGGTGCGGAGCCCTTCCCGCTCTGTCGGGCCTCGGCCGGCGGCAGAAGGCGGGCCGTCGTCGGCACGTCGAGTTCGCGTGGTGTCGGGCCAGCCGGAGTGGGTGTGTCGGCGAGGCGGTCGAGTAGCCGGTCCGGGGCTTCCTGGCCGTCCTCGACGGCTGTCTGCTCGTCGTCGGTGAGTGGGGTGGCGACCTGCAGGATCCCGAGCCACTGCTGTGCAGCGACTCATCCGTGGACAAGACCGGGTACATGTACCTGCTCTTGAGCGGAGCCCACAGACCCTCAAGTCAGTTCTCCGGCTTAGGAACGACCCTTAGTCGGAGTTCTCCCAGACCAGCACACCGGGACCGTCAGGCGTGGTGACCGGGATCCAGGCCTCGGCTGCCTCCGAGAGCCGGGACTCGTCGAGGACCAACGACGGCGGACAGAGGTCGTCGTGGCGGCCGGAACCGTAGATACCGAGAGAGCCGACAGCAGCCCGCAGCCGGTCGAGCACCTCCGCTGGCCAGTCCCGTCCGCGCATGCCGTGGCCCTGCAGCTCGCCGATGAAGATCTCGTTCAGGTGCTCGTCCAGGTCGGCTCCGTAGAGCGGGACGAGGTAGCCCTCCTGCTCGTACTGAGCGCAGGCATAGCCGCCGCACTGGTTCTGGTAGACCACCCCGGTGGGCGCTGCCACGATGACGAACATCCAGCCTCCACCGCAGCCGTCAGGGTCGAGGTAGACGCGCCGCTTCGCCGTCGTGCTGTGGATCTGGTCAGTCATCGGGTCCGGGACTCCTGTGCGTGGCTGCGGGGTCAATGTGTCTTCCGGGCGTCGCGCGTACCGGTCGTCCTGGAGGGCGGGGACATCGAACCGCGGTCGTTCGTCCGACACCACTGGATTTCGGTGAGCGGCCTGCCCTCGACATCCGGCTGGCGGTGGGCACCGAAATCTTCCGCGGAAAATCGTGACACCCATGACTCGGCCGACACCGTGCCTTGGGCCGGTATCCGGTACCGATGCCCGGCCGTGGCTGGACTTCGTCGCCTTCGATCATCCATCCGTCCTGCCCCGCTGAGTCGATGTCACCGGCCACAGCTAGTCTCCCGGCAGGCCACGAGATGCACGTGCCGACGAGGTCTGCGACCGAACGCCGACAGCCCGATGAGGAGTACCGATGCGCGACTACCTTTCCGACGTCTTCGCCATGCTCGGCCCTGGCGGACAGCACTTCGCCGACCCTGGTGCCTGGACCGAGCTGGAGGCCGAGATCGGCGCTGAGTTCCCCGGGGACTACAAGGCGATCGTCGACGCCTACGCCCCAGTACAGATCAACGAGCACCTCTACCTCTCGCATCCGGCCACCGAGCGCTGGAACCTCGGAGAGAAGATCCGCGAGACCTCCCGAGCCTGGTCCGAGCTCGACTGGGATCGGGAGGACTGGCTTGAGCCGGAGGAGAACATCCGCGTCGTCCTCGGCCTGGAGGGGGTGAGGTTCGGGACTAAGGACGGTCTGATCCCCCTCACCGGTACCGACCGCGGCGAGTACGTCTTCCTCGCGCCGCTGCCCGACGGCACGGGCCACCGGATCTGTGCTGTGGAACACGACGGCTCCTGGTACGAGTACCAGATGAGCTTCTCCGAGTGGCTCTACCGCTACCTGGTCGGCGAGGACATGGTCGGCCCGAACAGCTCCGCGTTCTACCCCGGCCCGGTGCGGCTCGACCCGCTGCCGATGTCCGCCGAGGACAGGCCCGCGCGGATGTACGGGCCGGAGCAAGGGATGTGACGCCTGCCGGCGCCTACTCCCCGGCAGACGTCTGGCACGTGGAAGGACCCCACCCCCAGCCGCGGCCCGGCGTGCTCCTTCCACGTCCAGGACGTGGAAGGAGCACCAGCAGTGCAACCCGGATGGGGGTGGAACAAGGCGATGTCGAGGTACGCCCTGGTCGTACACGCGTGCGGGGCTAGGGAGCGGTCGGTGTATGGCACAGGCAGGCGGCGAAGTCCTTCCAGGACACGGCGAACCTGTTCTTCCAGCTAATCGCGTGGCGCCACGAGCAAGGATCGGTGATCGTGACCTCGAACCTGCCGTTCGGCGAAGCGCACATGCTCCGGTGAACCCGTGCCAGGTGCTGCCGAAATCTCACGGGTTCGATGGTGTCGCGGAGGTTGCCCAGCCGCCTCGGTGCTCGCGCCAGGCGGTCCTGAGGGCTTCGAGCTCGGTGCGGGGGAAGTGCTCGCCCCACTTGCCGCGGTATGCGCTCTCGCCGTACTCCCTGACGACCTCGTCGAAGCAGCGGATCACTGCTCGGGCGACGACGTCGATGTTCTGCTGCGTGGACCAGATCTCGGTCCCGGCGTTGTCGTGGTCACTGCCGTGGGCCAGTTCCAGTAGGCGGATCCACACGTCGGTGCCCTCACGGTAGAAGATCCATCGGAAGGCGGTGGGCTCGACCTCGAGCTGTGCTCGACACTCGCTCTCGCCGACGATCAGCCGGGTTACTGCCGTCAGGAGATCTTCGGGGGGGCAGTGGTGATATACGAGGCCGTCACTTCGGCTTCCGCCTGGTGGTCGCTGACGGTGCAGTCGGCCCAGCCACGTCCGGACAGGACCCAGACGAGTCGCAGGTGGGCCATCCTCATTCGCCTCCTTCGGTCACTGGTTCCCTTCACTGATCACCGAGGGCCCCTTCGAACGCATCCGAGTCTGGGGGATGACGAGCCTGCCGGCCAGCGGATTCTCCGGCTCTGGCGGGTCCATGGTGTTGAAGAGGTCGACCGGGCGGGTGCTGCGGATCATCCGGGGCGGATAGCCGCAGTCGTCAAGGACGTGGGAGAGAGTTCCGGTCTGGGACCTTTTCGCGGGAGCAAGCTCACCGGTGAGTCGCTTCAGTCGCTGTTCGGCCCGGCTTCGTGAGCGGCCTTGGGCGGTGGGGGAGAGCCCCAACCAGGCTGTCCCTGCAGCTCAGAGGCCGTGACCGTTCGAGAAACGACTGGGGCACGGGGAAGGCGAGCGAGCCGGACGATCTGCGGGCGTGGCTTGAGTCGCTGGAGGCGGAGGTCGACCACCTGCACGGTGAGGCCCCGGTCGGCGACGGAGACAGCGACGGATTCCGCGACCACGCATGGCCGAATGGGGGGGGGGGGGGGGGGGCGGCGGGGGGGGGCGCCCCCCCCCCCCCGCGCCCGCCCCCCCCCCCCGGGCCGAGACACCGCCA
>NZ_JBHYGR010000037.1:10992-48514 GCF_042738155.1 Kitasatospora sp. NPDC059088
GGGGCGCCCCCCCCCCCGCGGGGGGGGGGGGGGGGCGGGCGCCGCCCCCCCCCGCCCCCCCACCGCGCCCCGGGGGGGGGGGGGGGGGGGGGCCCCGGGGGGGGGGCGCCCCCCCCCACCGCCTTCGGTCGGGATCGGACGGGTCAGGCCTTCGGCAGCGTTATCCCCAGTTCGAGCATGGCCGGCGAGGCCGGCCCGCCCTCGGAGCGCTCGGTCTTGTAGCCCTTGACCCCGGGGGCGACGGTGCGCGGGTCCACGGCCTCGGAGGGGGCGCCGGTGGTGTAGAGGCCGTCCGGGTCCTGGTCCCGGTCGTGGGGGAGTAGCCAGAAGACGCGGCGGCGGAAGGTGCCGGAGGCCCTGGAGGACTTGGCGTCGGGTCCCAGGATCGCGTAACCGACCATGCGGCCGTCGCGGTGGTAGGCCGGGCGGCCTCGCCGGGTGGTGAGGCGGTCCAGCGACTGGCGGACGTAGTCGAGGCCGGTGGTGTCCTCGAGCCAGACGAGGTCGGTTTCGTGGGCGAGCTCGGCCGGGTCGATCAGCGCGCTCACGCGTTCTGCTCCTCTGTGTCGTCGGTGATCAGGCCGATGCCCGGGTAGTACTTGCGGCTGTTGGACAGGACCATCTCCTTGGGAGAGGTCATACCCAGTGTCTCGCGGACTCGTGCGGCGAACGCGCGGCCGGATACGGGATTGGCCCCCTCGAAGCCGCACCAACGGGTGTAGGCGCCGAAAAGCTGGGACTGTTCGGCACGCATGCCCTCCCCGGTGATGCAGGCCTCCTTGAGGAATCGGCCGACGTGGTCCTCGGTCTCCGCGTAGGCGGTGGTCGCGGTCTGGACGGCCTGGGGGCCGGCCAGGTCCTTCTCACCGGCGAAGTAGCGGCGGGCGCCGTCGATGAGCCAGGAGAGGATACCCGGGCCCTCCTCGGCGACGAGGACGTGGGCGAGGTTGTCGATCTTGCGTTCCTCGGGGACGACCCGTTCGAAGGGGATGAGGCGCATGCGGCGCCAGAAGGCGAAGCCGCCGGTGCCGACCTCGGGGCGGTGGTTACCGAGCAGCCAGAGCTTGTGGGTGGGCTCGAAGGAGAAGAAGTCCTGGCGCATCCGGCGGGCCTTGATCTTGTCACCGCCGGTGAGGAGCTTGACCCTGGCCTCGTCGAAGCGGTCCCCGGGCTTGAGCTCGGAGCAGACGATGATGCGCCGGCCGTGGAGCTCGGCGAGGTCGGTGGGGTGACCGTCGAAGGTCTTGGCCATCAGGAAGCCGGGCGGGGCCGCGTCGGCGTAGTCGCCGAGCAGCTGGATCATGACGTCCAGGAGGACGGACTTGCCGTTCTTGCCCTGGCCGTAGAGGAAGGGCATGACCTGGGCGCCGACGTCGCCGCTGATCGAGTAGCCGAGCAGCAGGTGGAGGAAGTCGCGGGTCTGGCGGCCTTCCTTGTCGTCGCCGAAGGTGTCGGTGAGGAAGCGGTCCCAGCGGGGGGTGGGCATCCGGGCGGGGGCCAGGGTGGTGGAGCGGGAGTGGTGGTGGACCTTGGGGTCGGGCGGGGCGATGGCGCCGGTGCGCAGGTCGACGACGCCGCCGGGGGTGCACAGGGCGTAGGCGTCGGCGTCCAGGAGGGAGGCGTTGAGGACCATGCCGGGGGCGGACTTGGCCTGGGCGAGCATGGCGTTCATGCCCGAGGTGGACAGGGCCCGGCGGCGGTGGCGGCGCAGGTCGGCGTTGGTGTAGACGCCGCGGGGGTCGTGGGTGGCGACGCTCTCGGCCATCTCGCCGGCGGCCCACAGGACGGTGTCGTCCTCGTCGAGCTGCCAGCGGTGGGTGGCCCAGCGGTACCAGCCGATGCCGGGGACGTGGCGGTAGTCGCGTCCGTAGAGGTGGACGAAGAGCTTGGCGTTGCCGCGGTCGGAGAGGGAGTCGGGCAGGAGGCCGTGCGGGCTCGCCTGAGGGCCCGCCGGGGCGTGGTCCGGCCGCTCGGCCACCTGGGCCTTGGGGAAGGGCTGGACGGGCGCCTGTGGCTCCGCGGCGGGCGCTGGTGTGTCGAGAAGGCTCTCCTGGACCGCAGTGCCGTGCCAGGGGGCCTGCGAGGGCCCGGGGACCGGCGGGTACTCCAGGATCTGCTGGGCAGCGGCCACGGGGTCGAAGACCGTCCTCTTGCGGGTGCTGTCGCTCATCCTCGCGCCTTCCCGATGTGCAGGGGCTGCCGGGATCCGGCGGCGAGGCCTGAGCGGATGACGGCGGAGCTCTGCCTGTCCTGGGAGGGGCGGGCTGCGCGGGCGGCGTCGGCGAGCAGTCGCTCGGCGGCGGCATAGGTGAGGTGTCCGGCGGAGACGAGGCCGCCGACGGTGTAGGCGGCGCGGTTGAGTTTGCCGGTGAAGCCGGCGCCCTCGGGGGTGGTGGCGCAGTCGGTGACGTCCTGGAGGACAGTGTCGAGGACCTTCTCGGCGCCGCGCTTGCCGCCGCCGGCGGCGACCACGGCCTGGCGGGCCCGGTCGGGGACAACGGGCTGGGACACGGTCGGCTGGCTCGGGCGGTCCTTGAGGTGCCCGGTACGGATGAGTTCCTCGGCCAGCCACTGGGGGAGCGGGGCAGGGGTGGTGGCACCGGGCAGGGGGGTGTAGGCGCCACTGGTGGTGACGGTACTGGGGGCGACGATGTAGCCGCCGTGGGCGCGGACGTCGACCTGCCAGGCCAGGGCCCGCCCGGGGGATGAGCCGGTGGAGCAGGTGAAGCGGTGGCGGGCGTCGTCGCGGTACCAGATGTGCAGGCCGCCGGAGGGGGTGCGTACACGCAGGGTGGAGATGTCTTGGGACGGGTCCGGGGCCTTGCGCAGAGCGGCGAGCAGGGCGAGCGTGTGGTAGCCGTTCTCCAGACCTTCGAGGTCGACGCCGTCGTGGATCGGGATGCCGGGAAGGATCCTGTCCCGGGCGGGGACCTCGGCGGGGTGGCTGTCGACATCGATGACTACCAGGCCGGCCGGGCCACAGGCGACTCCGGTACCGAAGCCCGGGTTGACCCGCCACCAGGCACCGATGACGTCCTGGTCGGTGGTGGCGGCGTGGAAGCCGTGGCACCAGCGACCGACGCCGGGGCAGCGGCACTCGGTGGGGGAGTGGGGGGAGTCCTGGCAGGCCTGGCAGTTCGACGGCGGCGTCTTGCGTCCTTGGGCCAGTGGATGGACCGGCCAACCCTGGGCTGCGCACCAGCGTGCGACGGCCAGTGCGTCCGGCTGACGCTCCGTTCGGTCGCTCCCCACGGCCTTCGGCGCCGTCACGCTGGTCCCTTCCCCTTGGTTCGCTAGCTGCTACTGCTTCCTCGGTAGCTGGGCAGCTGCCGGGATTCGAGTCGCTCGTTCGGTCGCTGGCAGCAAAATCCCAGGTCAAAGCACTGGAGGGTGCTGGATCAGCGACTGAAGCGACCGAAGTCCAGAAGATAGCTCACACAGACTAGCCGAGCGAGCACATACCGTCCCGGAGCACCGGGACTTGTGGGGAAACTGAGCGACCGAACCCTGGGGCAGCGACCGAGTCGCTTCGGTCGCTGTTCTCGGTCTGGAGATGTTTCCGCAGGTCGAAGCCGGTTTTCCCCACAAACAGCGACTGAAGCGACTGAAGCCCGGGTCTATAACGCACACACGCACACGGGAATGTCTTCATATACCCGACCTTGAGTCGCTTGAGTCGCTGACGGGGTGGGTGGACAGCCTCTGAGCTGGGGTTTTATCCAGCGACTGAAGCTCAGCGACTGAAAGCGACCGAGCGTCCAGCGGGCTGGAGCCCGGCGTGTCGCGCGTGTCAGACGCGCGCTGAAACTGCCGGTTCGGTCGCTCTGGTCGCTTCGGTAGCTGGGACCGTCCGTCCGATGCCCGAGCCCCTACCGCCCGAAGGCCCGTCCCCAGGTGAACGTTTGTACCCACGGTTTCGAAGTTCGGTCGCTTCAGTCGCTGGGTCGCTCGTAGGACTCAGTCGCTTCCGACGGGAGAGGCACGGGTCGAAGGCACTCCGTGGGCACGTGGGCAACCTTGCCAGCTACCGAAGCGACCCAAGCGACTCTGGTACGGACATCCCGTCGTGTCTGGAGCCGACGTCGTCAGGCGGCCAGGGACGCCCGCACCGACTACCCCGGCAACCCTGCCGTCGGAAGCAGGTGGTATTCATCGATCATGTACGTACACCGGGGGACCATCGGCGAGACGGCAAGGCAGACCGTCCTGCCGGAGTTCATCGACGAGTGCGTCGCACGTTTCCGCAGCCGACGTGGGATGGCCCCGGGGCCGGACGAGGTCGGCAGCTGGCGACGGAGCTGGCCGGTCCTCCTCGACGCCCTGATGCGCGCAGGCCTGGAGCACCTCGACGTCCTGCTGGAGCTCTCGCTGCCGGGGACGGGCGAACGCGTCGACGTGGCCGTCGTCGGCCAGGACCGGGACGCGGAACTGACGCTCGTGGCGCTCGAGCTGAAGCAGTGGACCTGGGCCGTCCCCGCACCGGGGGAATCCGGGATGCTGGAGGTCGGACAGCGCACCCTGCCCCACCCCGCCCGGCAGGTCGGAGGCTACGTCCACTACCTCAGGGACTGGGCCGTCGGCGGAACCGGAGTCCGGGCACGGGGAGCGGCGGTCCTGCACAACGCCGGGGCCGAACTTCTCGGGCACCTGCGTTCCATGGTTTCCCCGGGATCCCCCAGCGCGGAATTCCCCCTGCTGGGCCATGACGACATCGCCGACAGCCTCCCCGCCGAGGAACTGGCGGACCGCCTCCGCTGCCGGGACCTGGCACCGGTGCCGAAGGAAGCGGTCGACCGCTTCCTCGCCGGCGAGCACCAGCCCTCCCAACGCGCCCTGCAGCGACTGGCCGACAACATCGAGGGCCGCAACCGGTTCCCGCTCGTGGGCGAGCAGGACCGTGCCCGCCTCGCGATCCTGGACGCCGTCAAGGAAGCCGGCGCGAAAGGCCCAGGCGGCCTGGTCGTGGTCACCGGAGGCCCCGGGACCGGCAAGACCGCCATCGCCGCCCGCCTCATGGGCGAGCTGTGCCGCATGGAGGGGCGCAACCCCCGCCTGCTCACCACCTCGGGAGCCCTCACCAAACAGCTCCAGCGACTGCTGCAGGACGGGTCCCGCGGCCTCGTAGCGACGTTCAGGCAGCAGCCGCCCGGCGGGCTGGACAAGAGCAGCGTCGTCCTCCTCGACGAGGCCCACCGCGCCGAGACCTACCCCGGGCAGCGGACCTCCGCCCTCCCCGCCTCCCTGCGCAACCTCCTCGACCGGGTCGGCGTCCTGGTCCTGTTCCTCGACGAACGCCAGATCGTCCGCCCCACCGAGGGCATCACCGTCGCCGAACTCGAGCACCACGCCCGCGAGTCCGGGGCCGTGATGCGACGCGTCGACCTGGAGACCCAGTTCCGCTGCAACGGCTCCCAGGCCTACCACCAGTGGGTCGACACCCTCTTCTCAGACGACCAGACCCCGGACCCGTGGAACAGCGGCGGCTACGACCTCGCTGTGCGACCCGACCCGCACGCCCTCGCCGCCTGGGTCGACGGCCACGCCGAGCAGGGACACAGCGCCCGGATCACCGCCGGCTTCTGCTGGCCCTGGAACGCCGAGGCCGTCCCCCCGCTGGAACCCGAGGTCGCCATCCGGTGGCACGGCCCGGACGCGGACGAGCACTCCTGGGCCCGCCCCTGGAACCTGCGCGCCGAGCAGCCCGTCCCCGGATTCCCCGACGTCCCGCCCCGCCCCTTCTGGGCGACCGACGAGGGCGGCCACGACCAGGTCGGCTGCATCTACACCGCCCAGGGCCTCGAGTACGCCTTCGGTGCCGTCATCCTGGGCGCCGACCTGGTCCGCCGCGACGGCCGCTGGCAGGCCCACCCCGAGGCCAGCCACGATATGAGGCGGCTCCGGGAACTGCCGCCGCAGCAGTACCTGCGGTACGCGCTGAACACCTACCGCGTCCTCGCCACCCGGGCTACCCACGGCACCCGCCTCTACTCCACCGACCCCGAGACCCAGGCCTACCTCGCCACCCTGCTGCCCTCCTCCTGACCCCGGCCGGGCAGCAGGGCACTGCAGCGCCTGTCGGACGGGTAACTCCGTGGACCGGCGGCCCGGAAGATGCCTACGCTGCCAGGAGTGAGGGCGGAGGGCGCGGAGATGACTGACCTGTACATCACGATCGAATGCGGCGAGCTGCCCAGAAGGATCGTCCTGAACGATCCGGGCCCCAAATGCCATCGAGGTCCTGAAAGTCATCAGACGCCGGACCGGACTCAGCCTCTGGCACGGCAAGCTCCTCACCGGCCGACTGCCGGCGACCGTGCTCAAGGACGTGCCGGCGGACCTCGCCGAGACCGTGGTCAGCGAGCTCCGCGCGGCGGGCGCCAGGGCTGAGGCCCGGCACTGAGGGCATTCGTAGATCTGCCCCTGTGTCATGTCCTTAGCCCCCGTCGTCCGCCCATGCATCTGGATAGCCGGCACGTGATCGGGAGGGGCCGCGACGGCCCGGCCAGCTCGTGTTCGAGACCACGTACCGGCGGTTCCGATTCGCCGGAGTCGAACGCCTTCGGCGGCCTCCCGCAGTGGCGTATGGTGCTACCACGGCCGCGGCGACGGCCGAGACCGCGCGTTGTGTCCCGTGCCCATAACGCCCGAGACGGTCGGAAGTTGAGTCATCGCGATCACCCTTGGTTCGTCGTGCTCGCGAGCATGCACCGGGGCACGGACGGCGCATGCCAGAGGAACGCACGATGCCCAGGTACACCCACAAGGACGCTATGCCGTCCAGGCTCCGGTCGGCCGCGATCCAGTGCGCCGTGGAGACCGCCGACTATCTGAACGAGGCTCTGCGGTACTCCGCTCCACAGTTGGCAGGCCACGGGTGGGCGCGCATGGTCATGTACCGTGTGGCCGACGCGATGGACACGATCGGGCTGTTCGTCGGTGAGATCGCGGTCGAACTCGAGCAGTGCGGGGCGGAACTGAAGACGATCCGGAGACTCCTGAAGGCCGACCAGGAGTGCCTGCGGACCGCACAGCCGGTGCGGGTCGCCGGGATTCAACTCACGAAGCGCCAGCTTCAGGTCATGCCGGAGTGGATCGTCGGAACGGCACGCAACTGCCTCGCCTCCGTCCTGCTACGGCTTCCGGTGATGCTGCGGTCCTGCGTACGACCGCAGGACGAGCTCTGGGTGCAGCGCTGCCTGAACCCGATGGTCGATTCGATGGACCAATTGGGCCGGCTCGCCAACCTGCTCGCGACAGTGCACGTCGACGTGCTGGACGAACACGTGCTCAGGCGGTACCAGCAGCTTTTCCAGCAGCAGCCGCGGGCGGGGATGCCGTACCCGGAGGACCACGCCTTCCCCCTCCTGTCCACCTGGGCAGAGGACTTGGCCGGGCCCGAATCGTACGAGGTGAGGGCGCTCGCCCTGCTGGCCATGCTGAATGAGCGGTATGACCACAGACGGTGGCACGGAGGCGGCGGCGACGAGTTGCGCCCAGACGTGAGGGACGCCGCTCTCGCGACCCTCAACGCGCTGGAGATCGAGATGAGTGAGGTGGGCGACACACCCCGGTACCGTCTCACCGATGCCGAATGGGCCTACGCGGTGGCGATCTCGGAGGCTCTGCGGGACTGGCTGGCGAGCGCCGTCCCGGACGGTGACCAACCTCTGATCGACATCCTTCGTGCCATGTTCGACCGCACCCAGGCCAGGAGCCACCAGTGACCGGCCCCACCGCAGGGGCGCGGCTGGTGTGGCTGCTGGTGTCGGCCCTGTTGTCGATCATCGCCGGATTGTCAGTGTTCATCCTCCGTACCCGGCTCGGGGCACGGGCCACCGAGGCAGTGCTGTGGGCCGGCTCGGCTTTCGGGGGAAGCATGTTGGTCGCCCTGGGGGCGCTCGCGTTCGCCTTCGGTTCCTGACGAGGGAGCTGGGCAGTGGCAGGTGGCACGGTGGTCGCTGGCCAATGAGTGGACAGGGCCTTGGGAAGGCTGTAGGCCTATCCGGGGAGACAGCCCGTGACCACGGACGAACAATGCCCTGTCGACTGGGCATACCCGCCGTACCGGTACGGAGCACCGGTGGAGTGCCCTGTCACGACCCGCTGCGATGATGACCGCCACACCGACAGAGGGGGCACAGGACGTGATTGAGGTGGCCGAGCAAATCGTCCGGCGGATCGGCACGGAGGTCGTCAGGCGGGCGCCGGAGGGCTGGACCGAGGCGGTGCTGAACTGCGTTGCGGGTGTGGGTGTGAGCTCGAGGTCCGGTGGATACACCGTTGCCGGGGAGCCCTGGCAGCCGTTCGTCCGCTACGACTTCTACCCCGAGCTGTTGAGCCTGGCGGAGGCCATTCGTGCCAGCCGGGGCTGGGATCATGCCGGCATGGAGGTTCGGTGGCGGCCGACGGGAGAGTTCGACCTGGTCGCATTCCCGGATGCGGTCACCAACGCGCACGGGTCCGGCGCCGGCTTCCAGGTCGTGCTCGACCACGACTACCGGCTGCCCCAACCGGGCTTCCGGCAAGAGCTGGGAACGGCCGGCCCGGCCGGCGACCCGGACCTGGCGGTGGCCCGGTTCCATGCGTACATGGAGCACCGCGCGTCGATCCTGGGGCAGCCCGAGCAACTGCCGCCTCCCGCCTCGGCCACCGCGCTCGCCGAGGCCGAACACCGCCTCGGTACCCCGCTGCCCGCCGACCTGCGGGCGCTGTACCTGATCGCCGACGGCGACGGCAACGGCTACGAGAACCTCTGGCTGTTCGGCAACAACCTCTGGCTGTCACTGGAAGACCTCGTCGATTGCCAGGCCGAGTGGAGTGAACCGGTCTGGTTCGGCTGGGACCTGGAGTGGGACGCGGTCGTCTTCGACGCAGACCCCGCCGACACCGTCCGGCGCTGTGGCGGGCACCCGGGCTGGCTCCCCTTCGCCTCCGGCCAGGACGGCAACTTCCTGGCCGTGGACACCGCCCCCGCCCGCAAGGGCCGACCGGGTCAAGTCATCCGGATGGGCCGTGACTTCGACCACCGCCCGGAGTACGTCGCGGACTCGGTGACCTCACTGCTCGGCCACTACCTGGACCTGCTGGAAGAAGGCGCCTACGAGGTGATAGACGGCTCCATCCGCTTCCTGGAGCCCGCCCGCGACCCCGGCTACAACGAGGTCGTGAGCGAGATGCCGACGGAGATCCCGCCGACGCTCCAAAAAATCCATATCAACGACCTATCCGGCGCGGTTGACCTCACCCCGCTCACCGCCGCCCCGAACCTGCGACGGCTCCACCACTACAACGGTGCCACGACCGACCTGGCCCCGGTCCGCGCCCTGCCCATCGAGGCCCTGCGTGTCACCCTCGACGGCACCGACCTGACCCCCCTCGTCGGCCACCGCCACCTCACCGCCCTGAACCTGGGCACCACGGCCCCGACGGACCTCGCACCGTTGCGCACCGTCCCGAACCTGCGCTGCCTGGACCTCTCCCGAGCCGCCACCCAAGACCTCGCCGTCCTGGCCGATCTCCCCGGCCTGCGCTACCTGGTCCTTACCGCACAGCAGTGGTCCGTCTTGCTGGACGAAGGCAACGCACCGCCCGATCTCGCCGCCGCGCGTCTGGCGGGTGCCGATGTCAGTTTCGACGAAGCACTGGCCTGGTCGGCTCGCCTCGGCCGTAGCAGCGGTGACGCGTTCCGCTTCTCCAACACCTGCGGGCCCAGCGGAAGTTGAGTCTCGGGTCCGCGATCACCTTCGCAAGGGGCGAGCGCTCTTCCGGACGACGAGCAGGTCGACGGTCTCCGACCTTCGGCCTGCCGTCCGAGCGGGTGACAGGACCCGAACCCGCGCTCCCACCACACTCTGCGGGACACCGCCCCGGGCCGTCTCCGGGTGCTCCATCTTCTTCCAGGCACCCGTGGGCCCGGTCGCGGCACGGATCCCCGACCGACAACCGGGGGACGCTCCATGCGAACGCTGCCCGCTGTCTCCGGCCACGCCGAGTTCGACGCGCTGGCGGCCGGACCGTCCGCTCCCTGGAGGACCGGTAGTACGAGTCACACATGCCCCTTCGTCGACGCCCCCGACTGGACGGACGCGACGTGTGCTGGAGACCGACCGCACCTCCTGGACTGCGATCCTGGACGCGGTTCGGCCGGAGCCCGGCGCCGACCACGTCGCCACCACCATCCAACTCCACGGCACAGTAGCCACGCTGATCACCTCCGGGCCGTGGAAGCGGCGGGACACTCCGGAGATCCGGGTGGCGATGGACGTCCGCTACGACGTCCCGCGCACCGCCAGCCCGCTCGCCGACCTGTCGTCGCAGATCCTCGGCCGGATCCGCTCGACTATCCGGACCACGGGCTCGCGTCCTGAGACGTGGCTCTCCGCAAGCCGGACCGGAGAAATCCTGCCGGCTCGACCGGTGCCGACGCCATAGTCTGACCTCATGGCCCACACAAAGACCTCGTTTGTCTGTCTGCCCTGCCGGGCCTCGTACAAGCAGCCCTACCCCGGTACACACGAACGCCGCTGCCCGCGCTGTGCCGGGACTCTGATCCACGTCGGTTCCGCCTTTGCCGCCCCGCGTCGACGGGACACCGCTGGCTGGCGGACGCTCTCCGTGTTGCTGCACGCGGGGATCCGATTCCACAAGGGCTGCTGCGGTGGCCCCGGCTACCGGCCACGCGCCCTCAGCGAGGTGCGTGAACGGATGGCACACGCCCGGCTTACCGGGGAACCATTCGCTCACGTACTGGTGCGCCGAGAGCTGCCCTAAAGCATCCCGCATAAGCATTCGAGTCCGGGCGAGCAACAGCGATACGGTCCCCGGATGGAGACCAGTAGCCCCGTCCACTGCACGGACCCGGCCTCGATCCTGTGTCTCTGGTCGGACGTCGGCTCATCCGGATGATCGTGTCGTGGCACACCCACGATGGACGAGTTCCCGATAGCCCGGTCGAGCTGGCTGGTCAATGATCAGGGCGGGTGTACCAATATCGCGAGCGGCACGGACTGGTGCCTCGTCGTTGAGGCATCTCACCCTCATGAGGGCTTCGACATAGGCGACTGGGGCCGAATCGACGTCCTTCCCCTTCGTGAGGAAACGCCGCTCGCCAGCCATCTTGGGGAGGCTGTACGCGGAGTTCGAGAGGAGTGGGAGCCGACGACCGGCCGTGTGGCGCTTGAGCTGCACTTCGGGGTCGGTGCATGACGATCCCGGGAGTCGACGGCGAGCCCGACAGGGAACGGCAAGCGACTCCGGACAGCCGACGTCCGCCGCATACGCCGACGGACTGGTCGATCCCGCCCTGTGGGACCTGCTCGAACTGGCAGCGGCGGAGCCTCTGCGCACGCTGTCTCCATGGACGGGGTATGAACGAGCTGATGTGTCGATCACGGGCGACTTCCGCGACTTCCGTGCTGAGCCGTTCCCGGCGATCGCCGCGTCGAGGACCCGCAGCTCTGTTGTGATGTCGCATCCGTGGGGACTCGACCACGTTGTGCTGGAGATGACGGACCCCGCGGTCGCACTGGAATGCATGGTTCACCTGACGAGAGAGGTGCTCTCAAGCGACCCTTTGGCAGACACAGGGCTGTCGGCTTGACGTCCGTCCCTCCTGGCTCTTCGCTCCTACGCAAGCGCGTCCTCTTCACGTATGACACCCCGCACAACGATCGCGCGACGACGCTATAGCCTCGGTCTGTGACCGACAGCGGCAGCCGGATGACAGAGACTCCCCGCCCCGAGCCACCTCACTATCAGGAGCTCCTGGTCAGTACGGACTGGGCGTCGCTCGCCACCCCGTTCGGGACAGGCGAATCCCTGCCGGCCGCACTGGCACGCCTCCTCGACCCCGACCCGTCCGTCAGAGCGTCCGCCGCCAAGGCCGCACTCGATGCTGTGACCCACCAGGACACCGTCTACGAAGCCACCGTGCCCGTGGCCCTCTACGTCGCGGCCATCCTCAGCCACCCGGCCACCGCGGCAGGCGAACACGGCCCCGATACCGACCTCCGACCGCGCCACCCCATACGCGAGACGCTATTGGACTGGCTTGGCTGCACCGCCTACGACGCCGACGACGAGCGCGTCGCTATGGGCGAACGCCATTGCGGTGAAGGCTTTCTCGACGCATACCCTGACATGCGCGCTCTCCGGGACCTGCGTCCGGCGATCTACTCCGCTGTGCAGCCGTTCCTCACCGACGACGACGCGAGAGTACGCGACGCGGCCCTCGTCGCCGCCATCCCCCTCGTAGAGCACCACGCCCTCACCGACCACCGGAACGACCTGGCCGACCACGCCCGCCGCCTGCTGGACACCAGCACGGACCGATACAAACGCGACCGTGCCCTGCAGGGACTCAGGGCCTGGGGTCACGACGCTGGAGCCTTGGAAGGAGTGGGCGATATTGCGGCCCGCGAACTGCACGCCCGCTGGGCCGATCACGACTGGTGGTGGGCCAACAACGGGACGGGCGCCGACACCGAAGGCCCACCGTTCTGACGCAGAGGCATGCAGACGCCCTCGGCCCAGCCGATCGTCGGCGTAGCCGAACTACAGGTTGGGGCCCCTTGGGGTGGAGGCATTCGCCTTGAGTGGAGGTCTGAAGAAGTTGACCCCGGGAGTGCGTGGAGGACCTGTCGCACCGAAGGCCTTCTCCGGCGCGGAGCGCGCCGCGGATAGAGTCGTCGCAGCGGCCCCGGAGCGGGGCGCGCAGTGAAAGCAGAGGGCTGGAGGACCGCGGGTCATGTACCTCAAGAACGTACGGGTGCGGAACGTGCGCGGTTTCCGCGGCGTCCGTGAGGTCGACCTTGACCTGACCCGGCCCGACGGCTCCTACGCCGGGTGGACGGTGCTGGCCGGGCGCAACGGGTCCGGCAAGTCCACCCTGCTGCGTGCCGTCGCCCTGGCGGTGAGCGGCCCGAGTGCCGCGCGCGGGCTGGTGACCGGCTTCGACTCGTGGATCAGCGACGGGCGGCCGCTGGCGGTCGCGGAGGTCTGCCTCGCCCACGACCCGTCCGAGGACCGGTTCACCACCGGGCGGCCCCCCGCCGGCGCCTTCTGGGCGGGCCTGGAGTGGACCGTGCCGGACGACGTCACCACGACCGCCGTCCGGCACGCTCAGCCGGCCATGAGCCAGGTGAAGTACAGGAAGGCGCCGACGGCCGCTCAGCGCGGGCCGTGGGCGGACAACCCGGTGGGCTGGTTCTGCGCGGGCTACGGGCCGTTCCGCCGCCTCGTCGGCGGATCGGGAGAGGTCCAGCGGAGGATGGCGGGCTCCGGCCCGGTTGCTCGGCTGACCAGTCTTTTTCATGAGGACGCCTCGCTCGCCGAAGGCGTCAGCTGGCTCATCGAGCAGCATCTGCGCTCCCTTGAGAACCGGCCCGGCGCCGCCGAGTTGAAGCGCACCGCCCTGGAGATCCTCGGCGACGACCTCCTACCCGACGACTACACCATCGGGGACGTCGACTCCGACGGCCTGTGGGTCGCCCACGACGGCCGGTCTTTCGCCCTGCGGGAGATGAGCGACGGCTACCGCACCGTCGCCGCTCTCGTGGTCGACATCCTCAAGCAGCTCCACGACACCTACGGCGCCCTCCGCGTCGAACGCGACAGCGGACACCCGGTCGTGACCGTCCCCGGGGTCGTGATCATCGACGAGATAGACGCGCACCTCCACGTGTCCTGGCAGAAGCGCATCGGAGGGTGGCTCAAGGAGCACTTCCCACTGGTGCAGTTCCTCGTTACCACCCACAGCCCGTACATCTGCCAGGCCGCCGACCCGGCCGGACTCATCCGTCTGCCCGGTCCCGATGTCGACGAGGCCCCCGAGGTCGTCGGTTCGGACCTCTACGACCGGGTCGTGTACGGCAGCGGCGACGACGCCGTACTGTCCGAGCTGTTCGGCCTCGACACCCCGTACTCGCAACGGGCGGACGAGGCCCGGGCGCTGCTGGTCGCCCTGGAGCTGAGGATCGTGGCCGGCGAGGCCGACGACCAGGACCGCGAACGTTACCGCCAGTTGAAGCGCACCCTCACCAGCTCGCCGTCCGCCCGGGTCGACGAGGTCGCCGCCCGCCTGCGCTCCCTGACCGGGCGCGCCTCGTGATCCGGATACGCCGGAGCGCCCTGCCTGACCCGCTACGCTCCCGCATGGCGGAGTGCACCTGCGAGATCGTGCTGTCCCCGGAACCGGAGGCCCGGGCCCGAACGCTCTGGAGCCACACGACGGTACGCCGCCACGTGTACACGCCGTTGCGGGGCCTCCTCACGGACATGGCGGCCGGGCGCGAGCGCTGTATGTACTGTGGGGACAACCAGGGCACCGACATCGACCATTTCGAGCCGATCGACCGCCACCCGATGCGGGCCTTCGACTGGAGCAACCACGTCCTCGCCTGCTCGCTGTGCAACAGCCACCTGAAGGGCGTCGCCTTCCCACTCGACGAGGACGGCAGGCCGCTCCTCATCGACCCCACGGCCGAGGACCCCGCACCCCATCTGCGCCTGGTCCTGGCAGCTGGCACCTACCACCCGCTCACTCCCAAGGGCCGGGCCACCATCGACCTGTTCGACCTCAACCGCGGCCTGCTGGTCAAGGGCCGGATCAGCGCCTTCCACGTCACGAAGGCCTGCGTCGCCCAGTGGGCCGGGGCCACCGCCGAATGCGACCACGACGCCGCCACCCACTGGGCCGCCGTGGTCGACGAACAGCCGATAGCCGACGTGGTGCAGGCTATGCTGCACCAGGCGCTCGACCCCGTAGCCGAGTTCCTCTTCGAGGACGACCCGCAGCTCCTCACCCACCTCCGCGACCCCAGGCTCCGATCGGCCTTGCTCATCACGTAGCCCGCGGCCACGCGACCCGACCTCCACCGCGATTCGTCGGTCAGCTCACGCCCTCGGCGACGGACAGGGCATTTCAGCGCAGACCCGAGGAGGGCCGGGATCCCTCCCGCCTCCCGCCGACACCTTGCGGGGTCAGGCCCGTGCGACCGGTGGCGAACCGTATAGCGTCCAGCGCAGCGGCCGTGCGGGGGTGACCGGGCGACGGCTCCAGCAACAGGGTGGTGCTGCCATTGCCACCTGACGGCAGCCCTCCGCCCCTGTTCGCGGACGGCAGCGGCCTTCCGGGGGTGACCGTGCGTCGGTCGCTGTGGCCGGCTGGTGCGGCCGCGCATCGCGGGCGCTCGAACCGGTGCACCCACCGGACCTGTCCGAGAGGGAACCTGCGATGAGTCACACTGCGCCGCCGTCCTGCGTCGCGGGGCAGCGGCCCCAGTCGGCAACCTCAGAGAAGGGTCCGGCCCGGCGGCCGAATCCAGGTGACGTTGCGTCAGGAGACAGGTTAGCGGGTCTGCCTGACGCAACGTCGCCACCTGCCACCGTGGACAGGTCGCCAGCCGACTGCTCCGGCTTCCGGGCCGGGCAGGTACGTCTGTCGATCTTGCCGGGGCCTCTCGCTCCTGTTGGGCTCGCGGATCAGCCGGGCGTACACCACCAGCCCGGCCCGGCCCAGCAGATCGGAGATGCGGTCGGGAGACACCGAGTAGACGTCGAGGGAGATCTCGTGCCCGTAGGCGTTCCCCAGCCGCCGGTGCCTGTCGCTTGCCTTGAAGGCCATCAGAAGGTGGCCGCCCGGGGCCAGCAGGCGGTGGAACTCCGCGAACACCACGGGCAACAGCTCCGGCGGGGTGTGGACGGTCGAGTACCAGGCGAGGATGCCGCCGAGAGTGCTGTCCGCCAGATCCAGGGCGGTCATCGACCCTTCGGCGAACCGCAGGTCCGGGTGCGTGCGACGGGCAACCGCAACCGTCTCCGGCGATGGGTCGATGCCGAACGCGGTCAGCCCGAGGGAGTGCAGGTGTGCCGTCACGTGGCCGGGCCGCAGCCGAGGTCGGCGACGGGCCCGGCGTCGACGGCCCGAGTCAGCTCAGCGAACGCGCTGATCATCGTGCGGCCGTACAGGTCGCCCTCGAACGTGGGCGGCACGAGTTCGGCGTAGTCGACGGCAACGGTGTCGTAGGCCGTCCGAGTGGCGTGGAGGTAGGTCGGCTCGGTCATAGCCGGGGACAGTAGCGACTGCCCGCCGTCGCCGGGCAGTCAGCTCCGGCCATCATGTGTTGGCGCAGGCGGCCTGTCGCCGTCACCTCGTGTCCGATCGATCGGTGGTGCTGATGCCTGCAGTCCCCAGACAGGGCGCGGCCGGATCGGCTATCTCGGCGTCGTCGCCAAGGTCATCGGCACCTTTCGCCCACCGCGGCGGCGGACCACCGGAGGAGGCCCTGTCCGCGCCGGATGATGGATGGCGCCGGTCCGGTCCGGGCCCGGAGCGTGGTGAGCGTCCCTGGCCCCGCTGGCGTCGGCCGTCATCGTGTTCCTTCGCCTGAACCGACGGGTTCGCCTTCACCCTGGTCGTCCGGGGCGCTCTCTGCCCTGGGCCGGCTCAACACCCGGTCGGCCAGGTGCATGTGGTTGGCGAACCTCTGCTGCGGTTCGGAGGCCTGCTCGGCGGCGGCGCTGGCTCGACGCAGTAGCTGTCGGTCCGTCCGGTCCTTCAGCCATGCCCTGAGCTCTTGGCTGAGCAGGGGCAGCTGGGGGAGGACCTTGGCCGAGACGATCCAGGCGGTCAGCGGCACCGCGCCGCCCTTGGTCAGTTCCATGAACGCTTCGATCTCACCGGGCGCCACGGTGGTGGCGAGCTGAAGCGTCATGACCGGTCCTTTTCCGTACCTGCTGATGGGAGGAGCTGGGGGTAGCGCCAGAAGTTCTCGGTCGGGGGGCCGTTCAGCACAGGGACGGCCCCGCGCGGGGTGCTGCCGTTCCTGGAACGGTAGGCGGCTTGACGACAGGCGTTGCTGCAGTACAAGCGGGGTCTACCGCCCTTGAGCCGGTTCTGCGGGTTGGCTGCGCGTACGGGAAGGTTCGGGAGCCGGCAGTGCCTGCAGGTCCATGCGTCGATCTCGTCGAAGCCGAGGAGCCTGAGGACGCGGGGCAGCTGGGCGTCGCGCGGTACCGAGCCGTCCAGGAACTCCGACCGCAGGGAACTGAGAGCTGCGGTGCTCAGCCCCGACAGGCCGGTACGGGAGAGTTCTGAGACCCGGTTGAGGGGGATCTCGAAGTGCTGGGCGACCTGACGTGCGGACAGCCCGAACAGGTAGAGGCCGAACACGATGACCAGGGCGTCCGCATGGGCGCCCTCCAGGGCCTCGATGAGGCTCCCGACCCTGGCGCGCTCGGCGGTGGGGTCGCTGTGCTGGCTGCGGCGCTTCATCGAAATCCTCTCCGAGGTGCAGGAAACCCCCGGCCGGGCGGCCGGGGGTTTGAGTGCGAAAACAAAAAGCCCTCAACCTCTGGGAGGTTGAGGGCTTCACGATTCAAGGTCCAGGCATAGGAATGCCCGACTGCCTCGATGATCTCGAAGTTCTGTCGTCCCGTCAAGTTCCTTTTCGAGCCGGCCAGGGTGCGCCGGAACCAGGTGGCGGGGCGGAAAGAACTGTCGGTTTCACCCGCTTTCGATGCACTTTCGTAAGGGGTACAGAACCTACCCCCTGTTTCGTAACGGATGCCGTTCGGGCCGTCGGCATCCGTGTGGGCCAGGTCCCCCTACGAACGGCTCCGCGAGCCGGGGTGCGCCCGCCGCCGCGCATCGCGCGTCGCAGGTCAACCGGTTGCGGGCCGCGAGTCGTTCATGACTGGCACCGACCCACCTGTGACGAGGTTGTCGAAGCCATGACTAGGACATCAGACCATTCGTCGCAATGGGCTGGGGCCACCTCGTTGAACTGATCGACGAGGTGGCCCCAGTGATTGTTGAGGACGTGTTGTCCGGGCTTCACCATCAGGTCAGAGGGTGGCCAGTGTGATGCCGGGACGGGGCTGGACACTCAGCTTCGTACCAGAGCGGTCCACTTCTGGGCGGGGCTGCTGTTGCAGTCCCAGAGTTGGAGTCGGGCGGTGTTGGTGACGGTGCCTCCGGGGAGGTCGACGCAGCGGCCGGAGGCGGGGTTGTAGAGGCTTCCGTCGGGCCTTGGGACGAAGGTCTGCTGCGGTGCACTGTTGCCGCAGTCCCAGATTTGCAGGGGGGTGCCGTTGGCGGTGCCGCGTCCGGTGGCGTCGAGGCACTCGCCGAGGGCGCGGAGGCTGCCGTCGGGCTTGGGGGTCCAGTTCTGGGCGTTGCTGCCGTTGCAGTCGTACAGCTGGACGGCGGTGCCGTTCGCGGTGCTGGCGCCGGCGATGTCGACGCACTTGCCGTTCTGGGCGGTGTAGGTGATGGGGCTGTTCTCGGCGTAGGTGCTCAGGACGCCGGTCATGGCGGTGTCCCATATATAGGCGGGCGAGCCGCTGACGGTGGTGGGGTGGCCGGTGGATTCCTGGATGATGCCGTTCTGGGTCATGCCCCAGAGGGACGGTGATCCGGTGCCGGTGAGGTCGCCGTCGGAGCCGACGATGGGCCAGTAGGCGGCTGTGATGTTGGTGCCGATCTTGGTGTCGGTGGCGATGCCGGTGAGCGTGGGGTAGGTGCCGCTCTTGCCGAAGGGAAGGGCGACAGTGATAGTGCCGGTGGTGAAGGTGTAGCCGCGCAGGTCTCCGGTGGATTGGTTGCGGGCCCACAGGCCGGGGTGGCCCTGGTTTGCCCAGTCGCCGGGGGAGATGAGGTCCCAGCCGTCCCAGCCGGTGGCGGCGAGTTTGGTGGGCGAACCGAAGATCGCGTCTCCGATGACGGGGTAGAACCAGAGGGCGCCGCCGGTGCCGTCCGGGTTGGTCTCGACGGTGAACAGGCCGGTGCGGTTGAGGAACTTCTTGCTGGTATCGAGCTTGGTGGTGCTGGGGTCTCCGCTGGCGGCGATCTGCAGGATGGTGGACCAGTCGGCGGCGTTGTAGCCGGTGCAGTCCGTCAGCTTCGGGTCACATGCCGGCTTACCCAGTGTGCTGTTGCCGTCGAAGACGCCGGTGACGTTGGTGTTGCCGGGGTTCTTGTAGTAGTAGAGGCTTTTGCCGTTGTTCTTGTGGACGATGAGGTCGTCGACGTTGTTGCCGCCGCGCAGGCTGCCGCGGTGGGTGGTGCGGTAGTTGGCCCAGGAGTCGCCGTCGGGGGACTTGGCCATGAGTGAGGCAAGTGACGCCTTGGGCGCGGTTGCGGGGATGCTGTAGGCGCGCAGGTCGCCGTTGGGGTCGGCGGTGAGGATGTCGGGCAGGGCGTCGCCGGTGACGTCGCCGAAGGTCGGCGCGGGGCTGTTGGGGTTCCAGGGGGCGTAGAAGGCGTACTGGGCTACGGGTGAGAGGTTGCCGGCGTTGTCCTCGGCCTGGACGTAGAGGACGTTGGTGCCCCAGCGTCCGGCGGTGACCTGGATCTGGCCGGTGGGCATGGAGCTGCCGCACTGCCAGGTGGAGTCGACGAGCTGGGGGTCGAAGCTCCAGCGCAGGCAGGCCACGCCGGAGGTGTAGCCGCCGCTGGGGCTGGGGTCGGTGGCGGTGAAGGGGATGCCGCCGCTCTGGCCGGCGTAGATCTGCGGGGCCTGGCCGTTGCCGCTGGGCGGGAACTGCTTGCTGGTGTCGGCGACGGTGGTGGGGAAGGTGAGGGTCGGCGGGGTGAGGTCGACCTTGAAGTAGCAGTTCGGTGTGGGGGCGGACCAGGGGGTGTCGCCCAGGCCGTCGGTGGCCTGCATGTCGTAGCCGTAGGCGTGGCCGTCCTGGATCAGGCCGGCGGGCAGCTGGAAGCTGGTGGTGCCGCCGCTGTTGACGTAGGGAGTGGTTCCACTCGCTCCGTTGGAGGAGTTGTAGTCCCAGATGTGGTCCCACGTGGCGACCTGGGCCTGGGTGGGGCTGCTGACGGTGGCGTTGAGCCAGACGGCGTTGTTCTGGGCCGAGCCGGCGCCGAGCCAGGCCCAGTGGTCGGCGTTGCCGTCGCCGCAGGACTGGTTGGTCGCCGCGGGGCTGGCCGTGGTGGGGGCGGGCCACACCCCGGGGTTGGTGGGGACGTTGGGCACCCGGTCGTACATCACCGACAGCGTCGGCTGGTAGGTGAACCGCTTGAAGGCGTACTGGTTGTTCTCGTCACCGTAGAGGCCGAACGTCAGCTGCCCGTAGTTGACGTACTGCTTCATCGCGCCGGTGATGTCGAAGCTGAACGGCACGTTGTCGTGGCACGTGCCTTGGCCCGAGCCGCCGACTAGTGCCGTATCGCCGAGCTGGCCGCCCTGCTGTCCGGGCTGGTTGGACCAGGTGGTGCCGTTGCCGATCGGCCCGTTGGTGACGTACAGGTTGAGCGGGTACTTGGTGGTGCAGGAGAAGTCGGCGGAGACGTACTCCTGCATGGTCATCGTCGCGGAGTGGATGACCGCCCCGCCGAGCGAGCTGATGTCGAACTGGTAGAAGCTGCGCTCGATGTCGACGGGTGAGCAGCTGCCGCCGTTGGGGTAGTAGCCGCACTTGCCGACGCCCGGGTGGTCGGCGTCCTTGGGACCCTGGCGGTTCCAGTTGCCGGGGCTGTCGTGGGCGGACTGGACCCAGGTCCACGAGTTGCCCGTCAGGGTCCAGGGCAGGTAGTCGGGGTCGATGTAGTACGGGGCGGTGCCGTGGGCCAGGAGGTCCTGGTCGGGGGTGAGGTCGATGCCGTTGTTGTCGGCCTTGACCGGCATGGTGGCGACCTTGGAGGCCGTTCCGGGGCCGGTGTCGGAGCCGATGGCCGGAGCCTGGCCCGCGTTCGTCGGCGCGGGGGCGGGCGTGTCCGCTGCGGCGGCTCTGAACGTCAGGGCGGTCTTCGTCACGGGCGCGGGGGCGCTTGCGGCGGGTGCGGTGGTGCTGTCCCACATCTGCGGGGTGCGGGAGACCCAGCGGGGCTTGCCGTCGGCGCCGACGACGGTGACGCTGCCGTGTTCGTCGCTCTTGACGCTGACGCCGTCGAGGGTGGTCCCGAAGTGCAGGTTCTTCAAGACCGGGTTAGCGGCCGCCGCCTGGGTCCTGACGACCAGGACGGTGGTCAGGCCGCCGAACTCGGTGGCGGTGACCTTGAGGTCGATGTCGGGGGCGACGGACGGGTAGACCAGGCTGTCACCGCTGACGGTCGGCGCCGGCAGCGCGAACGGCGCGGACAGCGCGAGCTTCTTCCCGTCCGGACTGGTCATAGTCGCCAGCGGACCGTCCCCGCCCTTGGACAGCGTCACCTGTCCCGCCGCGGACTTGGGCGAGAACGTGCCGTCCTGATTGGCCACCAGCGTGGCGTCCAGTGCCTGCCAAGCTCCGCCCCGGCGCACACGCTGCTGCTCCAGGTGGTTGGTGAGCGCGAGGTGGCCCTCGGGGGTGGCGACGGTCTCGCTGTACTCGGTCGTGAGTGAGTCGACCGGGACGTTCTTCTGCGTGGCCTTGGCCTCGGCGATGGCCTTCTCGGCCGCCCCGGCTGGCGGCCGTTCCTGTAGCTGCTTCGCGGTGATGGCGTCGATCGCGGCCTGCGACGGCACAGTCGGCGTATCAGCAGCGTGGGCACTGAGCCCTGAGAGGCCAGTGATGAGCGCAAGCACGGCTGTCGCCGTCAGGGCCCTGTGTGGCACACCGTTATAGCGGCGCTTTCTGTTCAAAACGGGAAACTCCCCCCAGAATGCACGGACGACCTGCATAGGCACAGGTCAGAGGCACCGTAGGGGGATGTGCTGACATCAACCCAACTCAATCCGGCCATGAAGTCCTGACTTGCCGTGAATCGGCGGATACGTCGGGCCCCGTGAGAAGTGTCACGTGGGGCGCAGTCTTGACTGTGCCTCATCAAGGTCCGCTAGCATCCGCCGGTTCGGATGCAGGAGGCGCCTCCCGTATTCGGGGGGCCAAATGGTTGGGGGATCTGAAAGCGTGTCATCTATACAACAGTCTGGCTTCGAGAAGGCAAAGGGCGGGAGGGGGAGACTGCGCGGACGGCTTGCGGCCGTCACGACGGTCGCTGTCCTCGGGTCGATGCTCGCGCCCCTGCCGATCGCGGCTGCGGTGGGTGGGCCGGACTACTCGCGCAAGTGGTCGCCGCCGAATACTGCCCTGCCGAAGACGGCCTCGGTCGCCGGCCAGAACGTCACTCCGATTCCGGCTCCGAAGCCAGAGCACCCGGTGCCGCCGACCTGGACGCCGCCGAAGAGCCCGCAGTCGGTCCCGGGTGGCCATGCCGCGGTGACGCTGGGATCCGCGCCCGGGGCACACCCTCTGGGAGAGGGAGAGAAGCCGCAGGCTGGTGCGGAGGCCAAGGTTTCCGGGCTGCCGCTCACGGTGGCACCCCTGGCAGGTTCGTCGGCGGCCGGGCAGACGCTCCAGATCGACGTGGCCGACACCAAGGCGGCGACGACCGCCGGGATCCCCGGCGTGGCAGTGACCCTCACCCGGCCGGGCTCGGGAGACGACTCACCGGTGCGACTGGGCGTCGACGCGTCGAGCCTGGACGCCGCCTTCGGGGCGAACTGGGCGGCCCGAGCCCATCTCGTGGTGCTGCCCGGTTGCGCGACGACGACGCCGCAGACCGCCGACTGCCGGAAGCAGACGCCGCTCGATTCGTACTACGATCCGGCGACGAAGAAGCTCGTTGCCGACGTCCCGCTGAACGGAACGGGTACGGCGAAGTCGTCGATCGCCCCGGTCGCCAAGACCAGCTCCGACGCTGCCCCCGGAGCGGGCCGTGCGGTGTACGCGGACTCCACCACCACCTCGACCACGGTCGGCGTGGTGTCGGGCTCGTCCAGTGGGGCCGGAACCTACTCCGCGACCCCGCTCGGGGCCTCCCAGGCCTGGACCGCCGGCGGCTCGTCGGGAGCGTTCACCTACGGGTACCCAGTGCAGGTACCGCCAGCGCTGGCCGGCGCGGCCCCGAAGGTGTCGCTGTCCTACGACTCCGCCTCTGTGGACGGGCGGACCTCGTCGACCAACTCGCAGGCCTCCTGGATCGGCGACGGCTGGGACTACGGTGCCGGCTTCGTCGAGCGGTCCTTCAAGCCCTGCTCACAGGACGGCATCACGAGCTCCGGTGACCAGTGCTGGGGCGGCGCGAACCTCACCCTGTCGCTGGCCGGGCATTCCGGCCAGCTGGTTCCGGACGACGCCTCCTGCCAGTCCGGCGCGCCGGCGGCGATGGAGCAAGCGGCCTGCACCTGGCGGCTCAAGGACGACGACGGCACCAAGGTCCAGTTCCTGACCGGCGCGACCAACGGCACCTGGAACGGCTCTTTCATCAAGGTCACCGACACCAGCGGCACCGTCTACTACTTCGGCCTGAACCACGTTCCGGACGCGAACGGCAACCCGACCGCCCTCGGCGCGGACAGCGGCTCGGCATGGACCCTTCCGGTCTACTCGCCCAACAGCGGGGACCCGTGCTACGACCCGGCCAAGGGCAAGGGCTCGTGGTGCCAGACCGCGTGGCGCTGGAACCTCGACTCCGTCGTGGACCCGCACGGCAACCTCACCAGTTACGCCTACGCCCCTGAGACGAACTACTACTCCCGCGGTGGCGCCCAGAGCAACGGCAGCGGCACCAACAGCGCCTACACCCGCGCGGGTGCGCTCTCCTCGATCGGCTACGGGCAGCTCCTCTCAGACCAGCTGAACAACAACGGCGCCTACAACCCCGCCGCGAAGATCGTCTTCAACACCTCCGAGCGGTGCGTGACCTCCACCGCGGCCTGCGACCCGTCCCAGCGCACCGCCGCCAACGCCGCGAACTGGCCCGACGTCCCGCTGGACCAGCAGTGTGACGCGAACAGCACGTGCACTGTCTACGGTCCTACGTTCTGGACCACTAAGTGGCTTGCGTCCATCGCCACCCAGATCCGGGTCAACGGCGCCTACCAGACGGTCGACTCCTACACGCTCAACCACACGTTCATCAACGTGCAGAACGCCACCGAGAACACCCAGGTCCCCTGGCTCGCCTCGGTCCAGCGCACCGGCCAGGACCCCCAGTCGAACGGCGGCTCCATCACTCTGCCGTCCGTTTCCTTCACCTCCCAGCTGCTGCCCAACCGTGTGGACGGCACCAACCTCGTGCCCGCACCGCCGGCCTACAACCGGCCCCGCATCCAGCTGATCACCACCGAGACCGGCGGCACCATCGGCGTCAACTACGCCCCCGCCAGCTGCTCGCGGGTGAACAACGTCATGCCGGCCTCCGCTGACAGCGACACGCTCTCCTGCTACAACGTCAAGTGGAACCCGCCCGGCTCGATCATCGGCGCGGCGCCCGTCGACGACTGGTTCCTGAAGTACCCGGTCGCCAGCGTCACCACGAACCCGGCGACCCCCGGCTCGATACCGATGGTGACCAACTACGCCTATGGCAAGGCCGCCTGGCACCGCAACGACTCGCCCGCGACCCAGGACAAGACCCGCACCTGGGACCAGTTCCGCGGCTACGCGAGCGTCACCGCCGTCTCCGGAAGCGGCAACGACGGCCCACAGTCACAGAGCTCGACGACGTACTACCAGGGCATGGACGGTGACGTCCTCGCCAACGGCACTGGACGTAGCGTCCAGATCGCCGGCCCGATGAGTGGCCAGGTCACCGGGACCCCCGCGATCACTGACTCCGACTGGCTCTCCGGCCAGGTCCTGGAGTCCGACACCTACACCCAGGCCAGCGGCAGCATCGCCGGATACACCGTCAGCACCGCCAGCGGCCCGGTCACCACCGCCACGCACAGCCAGGGCACCAACATGCCCGCCCTCACCGCCCGCTACGCCACCACCAACGCGACCACCACATCACGGTCACTGAAGGCGGACGGCACGTGGCGGACGTCGGCGAAGACCACCGCAACGGACAAGGCCAACGGCAACCGCGTCCTCACCTCGATCGACACCGCCGACGGCCTGCCGGACATCTGCACCCGCACCAACTACGCGGCGGGCTCGGACCCGCAGGTCCTGGCACTGCCGTCCGAGGTGATCGCAGTCTCCGGCGCGAATGCCTGCACCGCTACGCCGACCGCCGCCAACACCCTCTCCTGGAGCAGGTCCGCGTACGACGGCCAGGCTGTCGGCCGGCTCGGCAGCGCGCACGACGTGACGAGCAGCCTGGCGCTCGACCACTACGACGCTGGCGGCACACCCCAGTTCACCGCGGTGAACAATGCCTACGACGGCTACGGGCGACTTGTCGGGACAACCGACCCGAACGCAACGGACAGCGCGCACCCGGGCGGCGCCACCACGACGACGGCCTACACCGCGTCGACGGTGGGCGAGCTCCCCAACAGCCTCACCGTCACCGCCCCGGCCCCGGCCGGTGCTGCCGACGCCGCGACCGGGCGAGTCGGCACGACCACGATGGACCCGGCACGCTCCCTTCCGATCAAGGTCACTGACCCCAACGGCCGTAGCACCAGCCGGTCCTACGACGCGCTCGGCCGGATCACCGGCGTGTGGCTACCCGGCCAGGACATCGCAGCCAGCGCCAACGCCACGTTCGCGTACTCGATGCAGGGCGTTGTCAACGGCGCCGCCGTTCCGCCGACCGTGACCAGCTCCAAGCTGCTGAAGGACGGGAAGTACGCCGTCAGCATCCAGATCATGGACGGCGCGGGCCGGGTCGTGCAGACCCAGTCCACCCCAGCCCTGTCCGCCTACAAGGATGGACGGCTGATCACCGACACGGTCTACGACTCCCAGGGCCGGGTCACCCGGGCGAACAGCCCTTGGTACAACGACAAGGGCACGCCCAGTACCACGCCGTACGTGACTACGACGAAGGAGGTCCCGGCCCAGGCCTACAGCCTCTACGACGGCCTCGGCCGCCCGGTCACGCAGCAGTTCGTCGCCTACGGCGTCACCCAGACCACCACCACGACCGCCTACCCCGGCATCGACCGGACCGACACCACGCCACCCGCCGGCGCCACGCCCACCTCCACCGTCACCGACGCCCGCGGCCACACCGCCCAACTGTGGCAGTACAAGACCGCCACGGCCACCGGCAACCCGGCCGACGCGGACGTGACCTCCTACACTTACACGGCCGACGGCCACATCGCCACGCACAAGGACGCGGCCGGAAATACCTGGAGCCGCGGCTACGACGTACGCGGACGTGAGGTCACCGCCACCGACCCGGACACCGGAACCAGCGCCAAGACCTACGACGCCGACGGCCGCCCGGCCACCGCCACGGACGCGCGCGGGCAGACCATCGCCTACACCTACGACCTGCTCGGACGCACCACCGGCTCGTACGCGGGCTCGGTCGCGCCAGCCAACCAGCTGACCGGCTTCACCTACGACACGGTCCTCCCGGGCCAGCCCTCCACGTCGACCCGCTACGTTGGCGGCGCCTCCGGAAGCGCCTACACCACCGCTGTCCTGTCCTACGACACCGCCTACCACCCGACCAACATCACCACTACCATCCCCGGTACCGAAATCGGGCAGGGAACCACCCCGTTCACCTACACCTATCAGGCACAGTACGACCCGGTCACCGGTGCACTGACCGACGACGACCGTTCGGCCGTCGGCGACATCGCCGAGGAGCTGATCCACTACTCGTACGACAACAACGGCCCGCTCAGCACCTACGGCGTCTACGGCGGAGCCACCTACGACCTGTCCTCGGACTGGGACGCCTTCGGACGCAACATCCGTTCCACCGTGAACCCGTGGGGCACCCAGATTGTCGTCACCAACACCTACGACGCCTCCACCGGCCGGCCGCTGCAGCAGTTCGTCGACAAGCAGACCGCCGCGACCGGAGCGGTTCAGCAGGTCACTTACGCCTACAACGCGGCCGGGCAGATCACAGCCGTACGGAACATCCCGGACAACACCCCGTCGTCCACCGACCTCCAGTGCTTCGGCTACGACTACCTCGGCCGGCTCACCAACGGCTGGACCGACACCGGCACGCTCACCCAAGCCCCGCAGCCCACGGTGGGAGGCATCGGCTACTGTGCGAACTCCTCGCCCACCAGCGGCGCCCAGGCCCCGCTGAGGACGACGGTCGGAGGACCCGCCGCGTACTGGCAGAGCTACGGCTACGACCTCACCGGCAACCGCACCCAGCTCGTCCAGCACGACCCCTACGGTGACAGCACCAAGGACACCACCACCAAGCAGGCCTTCCCGGCCACCGGCGCTGTCAACACCCCGACCACCGCGCCCAACACGGGTGGTGGATCCGGCGGCCCGCACGCCCTGACAGGCTCCACGACCACGGCAGCGGCCGGCACCACCGGCAGTAGCACCCAGTACGACGCGGCAGGGAATACGACCGCCGTCACCGACACCTCCGGCACCGCCACCCTGACGTGGAACGGCGAGGACAAGCTCGCCTCTTACGCCAAGACCGGCACCCCCGGACCGACCACCTACCTCTACAATGCCGCCGGCAACCAGCTCATCCGCCGCGACCCCGGCAAGACCACCATCAACCTCGGCGGCGACGAACTCGTCTACACCGGCGGCACCGTTACCGGCATCCGCTACTACCAGATCCCCGGCGGCATCACCCTGGTCCGCCAGGGCGGCAGCAGCACCTACCAGATCGCCGACCCGCACGGCACCGGCACCCTCGCCCTCGACGGCACCACCCTGGCGGAGTCCCGGCGGCCGTCGGACCCGTTCGGCAACCCCCGCGGCACCCAGCCCACCACCTGGGCCGGCGACCACGGCTTCGTCGGCGGCACCAAGGACGACGCCACCGGCCTCACCAACCTCGGCGCCCGCGAGTACCAACCCACCACCGGTCGCTTCCTCAACCCCGACCCGCTGATTGGCCCGGACAACCCACAGCAGTGGAACGCCTACGCCTACAGCAACAACGACCCCGTCAACTCCAGCGACCCGAACGGCCTCTACACCTGCCGCAACGGCCACGAGGGCTGCAACGAACACGGCAACGCCTGCGGTAGCGACTGTTCCGCCGAAGCCACCATGGTCGGCGACTGCGTCACCAGCGAATGCAGTCACAGCACGATCAACCAGAACCCCGACCACACCATCGCGGAGCAGAAGGTCGCCCGCGTCAAGAAGATCATCGATGACGCGTACCAGGCATATACGAAGAAGACCTGCGTCGACACGTCGCGGCAAGGAAAACGCTGTACTAGCCAGCAGCAACGGGACCAGGATCTAGATCACGCCAAGGCCATGGGCAAAATGCTGGCCGATATGACGGTCGTGATCCCCTGGTACAAGTGTGCCAAGGGTGGCGGAGCAAACGGCTCGGACCCGGAAGCCTGCGACACGCTCGGCGCGGCAATTTCGACTTTCGACCTGGGCCCGGCTGCACGGGGCATCAACTCGATGCTGGCGAACAGCGAAAAGTCAGCCCTAAAGGACCTCATGAGGGCTCTCGCACGGCTCTGTGAGGACAATAGCTTCCCTGTAGAGACTGCTGTGCTCCTTGCCGACGGCGCCACAAAGTCGATCGGAGAAATCCGTGTCGGTGACACAGTGCAAGCAACGGACCCGTCAACAGGTCAGACTCGCGCGCAGAAGGTCACCGATGTCATCAAGACCCTCACTGACGTCGACTTCACCGACCTGACAGTCCACACGGCGGACGGTGACCAGACACTCACCTCGACCCAGCACCATCCCTTCTGGGACGTGACAAGTGAGAAGTGGGTCAACGCTGCTGACCTGCCGGTGGGAGATAAGCTCCGCCAGCCGGACGGCACCGAAGAGGCCATCGCTGCAGTCCGTAGCTACACGAAGCCCATCGCCACCTACAATCTGACAGTCGACGAATTCCACACGTACTATGTCCTCGCAGGTGGCACACCTGTTCTTGTCCACAATGCCGGCTGTGGTCCTTCGACGATCGTGCTCGGAGTCGATGGCAGGAACTTGGAAGATCTAACGGGCGAGCACAAGTTCAACGGTGATCCCGGTTCGGTATGGTTCCACGATTACTCCGACGGTTTTGGTGGGGCCGGGACGGCCGGCGACTACACTGACTTCTTCAATCATTTCAGGGCCGCCCTGAAGCCGGACAGTGGCACGAGCCTTGTATTCGACCTGAGGGATGTCAAAGGAGGATCCGCAGGCGCGAGAGAATGGGCCGATAGTATGACTGCACGCGACCTTGCGAGCAACCCGTCGAAAGATTTCACGGGATGGGAGCTGGGGCAGATCAAGGCGGCGCCGAGGTCGGTCCGAGACAGCATCACGTGGGTTGGTGGATCAAATCCGTTCGCCGACCTGCCGTAGCCCTATGGAGCGCACATTGAAGAACCATGAGATGATCTGTGGAATCATCAAAAATCCGGCAGCTCCTGCAGACGTGCTGCTGCGGCTGCTTTCCGACGAGGCGTCGAGCTACTGGGAAACCCTAGCCTGGCGGCGCCTGCCCGATCAGGTCGTCGATGGGATCGTGACTTCTCCACACGTGACGTTGCGTGTAGCGTTCGCGCAGAACAAGTACGCTTCCGGTGATTTTCGGGCACGACTTGTGAATGATCCTGATCCGACGGTGAGAGCCGCGGTGGCGATTGGACCGCAGTGGTTCAGGGTCCCGGTGGATTCATTGCCGGAGTGGGCACAGCGTGCCTTGCTTCACGACCAGGATGCCCAGGTCCGCTCACGAGCAGAGGAGAACCTCCCGCCTTCCCGTGCACTAGCCGCGTTGGCGTTGGACGCCGACCCCCAGCGGCGCCGTGCTGCATGCCGAGCCTGGGAGTATCTCGATGCCGAGGAGCGGAGACTGCTATTGGTGGACGCTGCGTCCTCTGTGCGGGGAGACGCTGCGAAGGAGGCGAGCATCCACGATGCCGACGCCACTGATCTGTATCTTCAGTTCACGGATGACGTGCCTGTCCAGCGCGCTCAGGTACTCATGAGGGCCGAATTGCACCCAGCGACGGCGCGGCGCCTGGCCGAGACAGGTGACAAGCATGAGCGCGCCGCCATGGCCGGCAATCCAACCGTTGCGCTGGACACGGCACGTCTCCTCGCTGACGACCCGGAGCACACGGTTCGCCTGCAGTTTGCCTCGCGCCCGGACCTGACAGAGGCACAGCGTGCGGAGATCGACTATCACGTGTCGGAATCCGATCGACTCAGCGCTGTCCCTTGGGTTCTTGATTCGACTGGTGTCGAGAGGCTACGTCGGTGCGCAGCGTCCGCGAACACGCTGCTCCGCCGCAGCGCCGCCTGCAACAGGCATCTGCCTCAGGATGCTATTGATCTCCTTGGCCGCGATGACGACTTCCCGGTGCGAATCCTGCTCTGCGAGAACCAGTCCACCGTCGATAGCGAGGTTGTTCTCGACACTTTTTCCCGTTGGACCGGTCCGCTGAGCAGCATGCTTCTGGATCATCCGAACTTTCCGCGCGTCGGGCTCGCGCGGCGGTTCGGCGATTCCCCTGAGCCGCTGCAACGGTATCTCGCCACCCATGATCCCGAAGCCCCGGCTGAATTGTTGCTGCGACTCAGCCACGATTCCGATCTGCGATTCCGGCGTGCTGTGGCCTCACACCCGAATTTGCCTTATGGGAGGATGACGGAACTGCTTGGCGACCAGGATTCGCAGACGTCGATTCGGGCAGCGGCCAATCCGGCGTTGCCGCTGCCCCTCATGCATCAGCTGCTCGACTCCTCAGGGATTCCACGGCTGACCTGTTGAGGCGCAGCCAGGACAAGTACAGCTCCAACTCGCGCGCGGTTGCCGTTGTAGCGTGGTGCAATCCGACGGTCCCGTAACTCCACACGTACATTGTGCTGGCTGGAAACTCTCCACTACTGGTGCACAGCGTGGAAAAGCGATATCAATAGGGTCCGGCCCAGAGGTCTCACCGGAATAGATCTGGTGAGGCCTCTGGGGTATTCAAGCCCAATGCATTTTCGACGCCCACTGGCCACTGTGGCGGGATCATGGCATTTGAGTGCGGCACCCTCGGGCGCTCGGGCGGAAAGACTGCCCTGGAGTCTCTATCGGACCTGCTGGCCTACCTCGTAGCCGAAGACGCAGATGTCTCCCCGGGAGCAATCAGTGAAGGTGACGGGTGGGCTGCCAGCAGAATCTAGGTGGCCCGCCCCGGAGAGTCGATTTTGAAGCAGTATCTGCAAGTAAGCGTCCGAGGGGAATTCGTAGATGCCTACCTTGAGGATGATCGCAATGTGCCGAGTGATGCGCAACTCCAGGGCCGGGGCCTCATGTTGACTACCAACCTCAGCATGACAGACCCGATTTTTGCCTTCTTCGGGGGCCAGTTCTCGTATCCCGCACGGGCGTTGGCGTTGCGGATCGCGGCCATCGCCAGGCGGAGCGAGCTCACCGGCGCGCCCGTGCCGTCGCGTCCGCCGTGGCGGCGTAGGTGGGAGATGTAGGAGAGCATGTTCGCTTCGCTCGTACGCGGTCCCGGGCGTCGGCCATTGTGTCGGCGCACCAGCGGGCGAAGTAGCGCCACTATTCGGCGTAGGTCTGACTAGTGCGTGCCGGTCGGGCGGTGGCGAGGTCGTCGGCCGCGTCCTCGGTCAGGGTCTCGTTCGGTCGATTCCGTCGGGTGTGAACTGTACGAGTTCCTGGCCGTCGTCCACCAGCTCGCCGACCACCACCTCGGCGGCGGTCGCCGCCAGAGCGGGCAGGTTGTCCGCGTCCGCACCCACAGATGGTGCTCTGCTTCCGGCGCGGCAGGCTGATGATCCGTCCGGGACAGCGTATCTGTACCAGGTCCTGTGTTGCATCCTCTAAATCCAGTTAGAGGATGCAACACAGAGATTGATACATGATGAGGCGCTCGATGCGCGCCCTCTGTTCTTAGAATGTCTGCTGTGGTTATTTGTGTTCATCCCCCTGGGGTGCAAGGGTGTCCGCCATGAAGATCACGATCACCGTGGAGAATCCGACCCCAGAGGCACTCGAGAAGCTGCTCGCGCTCGCCACCATGCCGGCCGCCGTCGTGACTGCGGAACCCGACGACCGCTGGACGCCGAAGCAGGCCCGCTCGTACTATGACCGTCTTCCGCCCCGCGCGCAGCAGATCCTGCTCCAGGTCGTCCACGGCGAAGGCGAGTGCGCCGCAGAGGAGTTGAAGGCGAACGGCCGAAGCCTGCGGGGATCCACCGGTGCGTTCCGGCGGGTGCTCTCTGAGGGCAAGCGGACCGGTCTCTGGCCTGATGCGCTTCCGGTACCGCTGGTCTCCCACATCGTCGGAGGGCAGCTCAAGAAACTCGAGATGCCCGGCCGCGGCACAGGGCATTACGCACTCACAGCCTTCGAGGACGGCCTGTGTGATCTGCGGACCGGCGGCTGACAGGACGATCTGTTCGAGCCCTGAGGTCGGGTGCGACGGACTGGGCCACCCATCTATGTCCGAAAGCTTGGCCAGCAAGACAGATGCTCGCCGGCCCGGCTGGCGGGCTGCCAAGGACGTGAGTGTAAAGACCCTTCCAGGAAGCCAGGTTGGGGCGAGGGTCAGGAGAGTGTACCGCCACGCCGCACAAGCCGAGCCCGTTGTCGGCCGCCGCGCGCCATAGTCGCAGCGGCCCGTCAAGGACGGACTCCTCCCGGGGCGAGTACTGCAGCCAATCCTGAGCATCCGCTGCGGAACGTTCGGCCGCGGTGAAAGTCAGGGCTCGCTCCACGCGCGGCAAGGTCTGGCGGACCTGGGCGGCGGTGAGCAGGAAGCTGCCGCACCAGCCCGGAAAGAGGGAGGCGCGGGCTGGGCCGATGGCATGGAAGAGCGATGCGACCGCGTACTCCTTGGAGTTTACCGAGACGAAAGGGCCGTCATCCGGATGATCCGTCCACACATCGTCGATGACACAGAAGTCCGGATCGGTCTCTCCGCAGCACATAGCGTCAACGTTGAGCCCTGGGGCGGTGAGCTCCCGGAACGACTCCACCGCAGCATCGTCAGCCGACGCTGGCCCCGAACTCCTATACCACGTCCTGTAGTCGGGCAGAGGCGCCTGCAGCCGACGTTCCCATCGCGCTTGAGCGCGGGGCTGGGACCGGTCCGCCTCCATAGCGGGCAGTTACCGGGGAGACAGGTCGGAGATAAAGGAATCCGGGTGGCTGGTGATCGCCCAAACGCTGGTGAAGCCCATACGCTGGACGCTAAGATCCGCCGCTGACATCGACAGCAGTAGCCCGATTCCGGTGGACACGGTTCAACCGTTACCCTTGCGTACCCCAGCTGCCGTTGCCCCGGCAGCCTGGCGATTTGTGCCGCTTCCGCCGCCCGGTCCGGTCGCCGTCGTCGGCTGCACACCCTACCGAGTGGGCGTCACTGCGCCGATCACGAAAGTCCGGCTGCCGCCGGACCCGGGCCTTGACGGCCCTTTCCGCGCTCATCCATTCGAGCGGCCCTCCACCGTCCGTCCCGAACATCCCGCTCGAAGGCATGGGGAAACCAGTGACCGGGCCGATGACCACTCCAGGTTCCGCATTCTGTGAGTTACTGCCGGACAAACTCTTCAGCAGCTGGAGGTGCGGCCTCCCACGGGTAGGCCGCGGGCCGCTCCGGACGACGACGGGCTCGTGCGGGCCGTCGTCCGCCGCGCCGCCTAGCAGCACGCGGAGGAGCGCCGCGAGCAAGTCCGCGAGCGGATCGACGGACATAACCAGCCGGGGAAGCGGTGCCCCCGTGGCCCTTGCTGCGTAGCGTGCCTGCTGCCGGGCTTTCAGACGCCCAAAGGTCACGAGCGCCTCGGCGATCAGTCCGCCCCCCCGCGCCACAGGCCGCAGCCTCCAGCCACCCCAGCATCGACCAACCCCGCCGTCGGCCCGACCCTCCGAGCCTGAGAGCATCTCAGACTAACTGGGCAGTCGGCCAATCAACCTACAGGACATGACAGTTGAAGTCAGAATAGGCCGTCGTGTTGATGGTCGCAGCATTGCTCGAAGTGTCCCTTGCCGTGAACATGTATGACATGCCGTCGGCATGCCCACCCGTGGCTTGGCGACAGTATCGTGGCTAGTCCGATTCGATGGGGGTGGATGGAGCCATGGACCTGGGCTCGGACCTGACTGCGCTGACGTCAAGCGCGGCTAGCCAGTTGATCAATCTGATCGCCAGCGACGGGTGGGCCGCAGTAAGGTCCGCCGTTCTGGCACTGTGGCGGCGCTCGCATCCTGAGCGGGCGTCGGAGGACCTCGCTCAGGCCCGTACAGACCTGCTTGCCGCCCAAGAGGATGGCTCCGAGGAGCAGTTGCGGCAGGTGCTGGCGGCCGAATGGCAGGCGCGGCTGTTCAGGCTGCTGCTTGCGGAGCCGGACCTCGCCGATGAGCTGCGCGCGTTGGTCGAGGGCGCGCTGGCCGAGCCTGGAGGGCGCCTGCCTGTGGCAGGTTCGACGACGGTCAGTGCCCACGTGACAGGTGGCGGGGACGCCTATGTGGCTGGCCGCGATCTCACGGTCCACCGCGAGCCCCGGGGGTCCAGGGGCGACTCGGCGTGACCGAGCTGCCGGACTTACCCGGTTCAGGTGGCGGTGGGAGCGGGACGCCCAGGCACCTAGACGTGCACGTCACCGGTGGCGGCGATGCCTACGTCGCCGGCGGGAACATTAGCATCGTCCACGGCGCGGGCCGGGTCCGTACCCGGCGGGCCGTCGGCCGGGGAGTCGACATTCGGTGCCCCTACCCAGGTCTGCAGTCGTTCACCGCGCCGTATGCTGAGTGGTTCTATGGCCGCGAGCAGGCTGTCGCACTGGTGCGCGGGCACTTGGACGTGCGGCTCCGGGAGGGTGGCCCGCTCGTCGTGCTCGGCCCCTCCGGGGCGGGTAAGTCCTCCCTACTCGCTGCCGGGGTGCTGCCCGACCTCGCTGGCGGGGGCCTGCCGGTCGACGGCTCTGCGCACTGGCGCCAGGTGCTGCTGACCCCGACCGCCTCACCAGCCACGGCGCTGTCGACGGCGTTCGACCATCGTGGTGGATCGCAGAACTGGCCGACGGATGCCGAACGTAGCGCTGCTGAACTGCTGAGCGATACCGGTGCGGCCGGGCTCGTGCTGGTGGTCGACCAGTTCGAGGAGATCTTCACCCTGTGCACCGACGAGACCGAGCGGAGCTGGTTCATCGATGTACTGGACCACCTCGCACGTTCACCAGCCCGGAACGTCCTCGTCGTCCTCGGGCTGCGTGCCGATTTCTACGCCCAATGCACGGCCTACGAGCGGCTCCGGACGGCACTGCGGGCCTCCCCGGTCCTGCTCGACCCGATGAGTCGGACCGAGATTGAGGAAGCGATCCGCTACCCGGCCGAGGATGTCGGGCTGGAGATCCAGGATGGCCTGGTGGAGGTTCTGCTGGCCGAGCTGGGCACCACTGCTGCCCCGGCACACGGCGACGGGACGGCCACTTCATGGGCAGGCGGGCTCCCGCTTCTCGCCCACGCACTGCGGCTGACCTGGCAGGAGCGCCGGGACGACACCATGACGGTCGAGGGGTACCTGATGACCGGCGGCATCAGGGGGGCCGTCGCCAGGACGGCGGAGGAAGTCTTCACTGCGCTCACCCCCGAGGGCCGTGAGGTCGCTCGCGCCCTGTTCCTCCGGCTGGTCGCCGTCAGCCGGGACACCGACGATGTCCGCCGCCACGTCGCCTACCGCGACCTCGTCCAGGACCTACCTGAAGGCGGGCTGACCGAGATGGTTCTCGACGGCTTCATCCAGCACCGGCTGCTCACCAAGGACAGGCTGACGGTGACCATCGCCCACGAGGCCTTGATCGAGGCCTGGCCACGGCTGAGGGGCTGGATCGACCAGGATCGTGCCGGGAACCTGATCCGTCAGGAGCTGGAAGAAGCGGCCACCGCCTGGGCCCGCGCCGACCGGGACAGCGGCCTGCTCTACCGCGGCGGCGTGCTGGAATCCGCCTGCCGCTGGGCCACCGACCACCCTGGCGACCTGAGCGCCAGCGCCGACGCCTTCCTCCGTGCGTCCACTCGCCAGCAGCAGCGGCTGCGCCGTCGCCGCAGACGGGCTGTCGCTGCTGTCACGGCTCTGGCCGTGCTCGCCTTCGCCACCGCGGTGTTCGCGTTCCAGCAGAGCGAAGCGGCCCGGTCCGCTGCGGGCCTGGCCGTCAACAAGCAGCTCTCCGCCGAGGTGCTGCAGCTGGCTGGCACGGACCCGGCGCTCGCCGCCCAACTCGCCCTGGTCGCCCACGAACGGGCCCCGAGCCAGGACACTGAGTTGCAACTGGTGAACCTGGAGAACACCCCGATCTCCACCGACCTGGCTGTCTCCTCCGGCACCGCCGTCTCCAGGATCGCGTTCAGCCCCGATGGGGCCCTCCTTGCCACTGCCAGTGCGGACAACGGCGTACGGCTCTGGGACGCGCGTGATCCGCACCGCTGCGTGCTCCTGGGCTACATGCAGCCGCCTACGGCTACCCCAGCGGTCGCGTTGGAGTTCAGCCCAGACGGAAAGGTCCTGGCCATTGGCGGGAACCTCGGGGACTCCGGCCACCGGGGCGGGGTAGCGACCCTGTGGGACATGACCGACGCGCGGCACCCTGTCCAGCTCGGCCGACCGTTGCAGGCGCCCGGGGACGCAGCTGACGTGAAGTTCAGCCCAGACGGGCACATCCTGGCTGTGGGAGGCGACGTCGATGGCGGGGAATCGGGCATCGTGAAGTTCTGGGACGTCACCGATCCCCGGCACGCTGCACAGCGAACCGACCCCGACGTTCAGCCCAGCGTGGCTGTCTCCTCAATGCTGTTCAGCCCGGACGGCAAGGCGGTGGTCACCAACTCGTCCGGCCGCCTCGAGCTGTGGGACATGAACGACACGTCGCACCCTGCGCAGCACCTGTCGGACCTCGCCGGGGCAGGCGCCCCGATGGCGCTGAGTACGGACCGCAGCATCCTCGTTGTTGGGGGGAGGCACAACAGCCTGGACTTCTGGAACATCGAGAACCCGCGAATACCCGGACGCACCGTGAGCGCCGGGTTGCTGGCTGGCCTCACCAGCGACATCACGTCGGTGGCGTTCAGCCCGGACGGTAGTGTGCTCGCGGTGGCTACCACTGACGGGATCACCAACCTCTGGAACATGACGGACCCGTACTACCCCACCACACTCGAGCGGCTGCCGCGCAGATCCGAGCGCCCCGCTACGTCGCTTGCGTTCAGCAAGGACGGACACACCCTGGCCGAGGCTCGCCGCGACGGAACCGTCACCCTGTGGAGCCTGCCGCCGACTCTTCTGGCAGGCGGCGGGCCGGTTGCCTTCAGCCAGCAACGGCACCTGCTGGCGACATCCAACGGAATGACATGGGCACGGCTCTGGGACGTGACGGACCCCCACCGCCCTGCGCTCCTCGGCATGCCCCAGTCGGGTGCTGCCGGCCCAGTCGCAGCCCTCGCCCTCAGTTCGGACGGGCGCACCGCCGCACTCGGCACCGCCAGCGCGGGCGGCGGCGGAGCAGTCTGGCTGTCCGACATCACCGATCCACGCAAGCCGACGCCGTTGCCCACGCTGCTTGGTTTCGTCGGCGGTGTGAGTTCGGTGGCATTCGGCCCGGACGGACACACCCTGGCCGCCGGCAGCGAGGACGGCACTGTCCGGCTCTGGGAGACCATCGACCCCCACAAGCCCACACCACTCGGCGCACCCCT
>NZ_JBHYGR010000037.1:48613-68265 GCF_042738155.1 Kitasatospora sp. NPDC059088
CCCCCCACAAGCCCACACCACTCGGCGCACCCCTCAAAGCATCAGCGAATGCCGTCAACACCCTCGCCTTCACTGCTGACGGACACACCCTGGCCGTCGGCAGCGAGGACGGCACTGTCCGGCTCTGGGAGACCATCGACCCCCACAAGCCCACACCACTCGGCGCACCCCTCAAGGGATCGGCGGACGCCGTCAACACCCTCGCCTTCAGTTCCGACAACCGGACGCTCGCGGTGGGCGGCAGCGACGGGACCGTCGCGCTATGGCGCACTGACGACGAGCAGGCGCCGACTCGTCTTGGTCAACCACTGACCGGCCCAGCCCGGGCGGTCAGCTCCGTGGCATTTGATCCGGGCACGCAGATCCTGGCGGTCGCAAGCCTGGACGCCACGGTCCGCCTGCTGGACCTGTCGGGGGACGCTGCGATCCAACGGCTCTGCGCCACCAGCACGGGTGCCCTAACCCGCGACCGCTGGAACCAGTACATGCCCCAGTTTCCGTACCATCAGCCCTGCACGATGTGACTGATAATCAGCCCTGCGGCATCGGCCCCGGCCCACGGGAGCCGAGTTCGAAGTCCTGAGACGGATTTGGAGAGTCGGGGGCATCTATGTGGATGGACCCGTAACTGCCGTGGCCGAGGCGGCTGACGATCACCGTGGCCGGGTAGGGGTAGACGTTGCCGGTGGCGCAGTTCGGGACGCAGCTCTTCTGCCACAACTGCCCGCTCGCGGTGGCCGTCGGCCCGCCCCACCCTGACCAGGTCATCCCTTCGAGCTCCGCTCCCGCGTCACCGCAGAACACGAGGAACGAGTCAGGTGCGGCCACCGGTTGCCCGTCGCACCCATAGATCACGACCGACAGGACGGCGGGTGACGTGTCCGGCGCGGCTGTCGGCGTATCCGACCGCGTCGACTCCGTTCCGGATGGCCCCGGCACCGCGCGTGGCTCGGCCGCTCCGCACCCCAACATCAGAACCGCTGAGGCGCCCACCAGCGCGCCCATGCGCCACCACCTACGATCCCGATATATCATCAGTCCCCCAAACGATCTGCGATGCCTCGCCGACACCCATGCTAGTGACAACTCACTTGCTGGAAAGGTGAGTTCGTTCCACTACCTGCCCAACGTCGCCGATCAGGTGCGGAGCCGGATGACGAGGACGGCTGCGGTGACGGCGCCGAGGTAGGCGTAACCGCGCTTGCCGTAGCGGGTGCGACGCCGAGCGGATGCGCCTCAAGGTGACTTAGGCGAAGTCCTGGCCCGCGATGCGGTCTGCCTGCTGGACGTCCCCACCACAAGACCGGCACCGCGTTCACCAAGCCCGTCGACCCGCTCCTGGGCAAGGCCATCGAGGCATGGCAGGCCGTCAGACCCGTTCAACCGCAGATGCTCGACCACAAGACCGGCCAGTTGGCCGACTTCCTGTTCGCCCACCGCGCCCGCCTGGTCGCCAAGCACTACATCAACACGGCGATCATCCCGATGCTCTGCCGCAAGGCCGGCGTCCCCACGGCCGACGTTCGCGGCAACATCACCAGCCACCGGGCCCGATCCACGATCGCCAGCCAGCTCAACAACGCCAAGGAGCCCATGACGCTCTTCGAACTGCAGGAATGGCTTGGTCACCGGACTCCGGAGGCGACCGCCCACTACGCGAAGATCACCCCGAACACCCTGGCCAGGGCCTACAACGACGCTGGATCCTTCGCCAGGAACGTCCGCACCATCGAAGTCCTCGTCGACCGCGACGCCGTCGCCTCCGGCGCAGCCGCCGCAGGTGAGCCCTGGCAGTACTACGACCTGGGCCACGGCTGGTGCACCTACACCTTCTTCGAACAGTGCCAGCACCGGATGGCTTGCGCCCACTGCGACTTCTACACCCCGAAAGCCTCCAGCAAGGGCCAACTCTTGGAGGCCAAGGACAACCTACAGAAGATGCTCGCGGCCATCCCGCTCACCGATGACGAGCGCGCCGCCGTCGACGACGGCCAGGCCGCCCTGAACCAACTCCTGGAACGCCTCGCCGACGTCCCGACACCGGCTGGGCTGACCACCAGCCAGATCGGCACTCCCGTCACCGCGACCCTGCTGCCAATAGTCGACGTCACCAACCGCCCCCAGCGGTGCGGGCCGGAAGGCCGATGCTGAGGCCACAGCTACGGCTGGCGCCCAGAACCCGACTACACCGGCATGCCATGACGGGGTAGCGTGAGGCCCCTACGACAGTCACCCACTCTGGAAAAAGAAGTGCAGGATGCATATCCTGGACGACCTCACCGGTCTCTCCACCCGTGCGAAGAGTCTGCTTGAACGAACCGGTTGGCGCGAGCATCCGCAGGAACCCCGGGTGTCCACGGAGTTCCTGCGGATCCGCGACCGAACCGGGCAGTCGATTCCAACACCAATGATGCTCGTGATCCGCCGCGAAGGCTTCGCCGATAGGTATGGCGGCCTCCGCTACCGAGTGCGTCGCAGTTACACCGTCCAAGGCGAGCGCAACGAGGTGGTCCGCGACTGGCACTTCGACCTGGGTCAATACATGACGGCAGATCGCGCCGGCCAGGGCTGGTACTTCACATGGTTCGGAGAACGCGTCTCCTCTCCGGTGGGCTACCTCGTGCACACGGATGGACGGGTCGGTGTCGAGGCTGGGAGCCTCGTCTTCCTCGAAATCGCTCCTTCCATCCCGGCCCGGCCCTAATCGAGTCTCACGCCCTGATCGACATGGTCTCGACCTGGGATCGCAGCTCAACCGATGTCGACAGTTTTGCGCTCGCCCGCCAGCTCGACGGCCTTACCGACATCCCCGAAGCCTCAGGCCCACCGTTCGCTGGAGGGTCTCCGACAACGTTGCGGTCAACGAAGTCCAGAGCTGGACCAGCCAGGTGCCTCGCCACTGGCGCGCGTTCATCTGGAGCCGCGGTGAAACCGGCCGCCTCCAGGTTGAAGAGGCCGCCGTGCGCGCAACCGAGCAGCCACACGTGTCTCCAAGCCCAGCTTGATAGGCGCTGCTTGACAGACTTGATTCCACAGAAACGGCGGGAAGTCGGCCCGCACGGCCCCGCCATACAGGGTCTCCTGGACCGCTCTTCGGCGTAGACGCTCTTCGAGCTACCAGGAGACCCTGAGCTCATGTGCGACGGCCACCGCACTCACCGATCGAGACTCCCGTTCGACCGGCACCCCTCAGGATCGGAACAGCCACTCAGACTTCCGACGTAGACCCCTCGCGCCGATGACCGGGCAGGTTGACCGGGTCGGCGCCGACGAGCCCCGCGCGGTGTCCAGAGCAGTGCCGTGGGCGATCGCTGGAGGGCGAGCGGCTCGACGGGCGGCGAGGTGGCGGCCGCCGAAGTTCCGTGAATCACTGGCACCCGAGGCGGACCCGGCGGGACACTGTGCGCGGACGACACTCAGAACGGGCGGGGTTCGGGATGCAATGGTGGGCGTTCGCACTGCTCGGTGCGGGTGGTGGTGCCCTTGTCGAAGTCCTCTCCGTCTTCAACAGCATCGCGCTGTGGCAGGGTGCGCGGAGGACCCCGGCCGGCAGGGTACGAGCCAGACCGCCCGCGCTGCGTATGTACCTCGATGTTCCCGCTCACGCATGGATGTTCTTGTTCCGGACGCTGTTGGGGGCCGTTGCGGCGTTCGCCTTCGGGGCCGGGGGATCGATCAGCGGGATGGCGCCCGCAGTCGCGCTTGGCTTCTCGGCCCCGTCGTTCCTCGCACAGTTGGGAAGCATCCCGAGGCTTGCCCAGGCGCTCACCGACACCACCGGCGACGCCTCGTACCTGACGTCCGGGTCGAAGACCGGGAACCCCGACACAGGACATCAGCCGCCGATCAGCCCGGTGGTGCCGCAGGCGGTAGGCGAACAGGAGGAGGCCGGTGGACGATAGGCCGTTGATCCGCCGTGTCCTTTCCGGCCTGTTCGACACACCCAGGACACCGACTGCGCCGCCGGGAGCGGCCCCGGTCGGCTACACGCTGACTCGACGCGTCGTCGCCGGGCTTCTCGGCGTGCCCCTTCCCGGGGCGAGCCGGCCGGAGGAACCGTTCCCGATGCCGCTGCCCGTCCCCGCGGCCCGGTCCCAGGTGCTCGTGAGTGCCGGAGCCCCGACACTGGTCGACGAGGAGCCGGCCGAGGACGACGGCCGGGGCGCCCCAGCTGACTCGGGGACACCTGACACCTCGCTGCCCAAGCCACGCTGGTACCTGTCGGCAGCGTTGTTCGTCGATGCCACCTGCCTGGGCCTGCCGATGTGGGCGATGCTCGCGAGCCACCAGCCGGGATCGGTGGCTTCCCCGGCGGTCGCAGGCGCTGCCTGGATGCTGCTGAGGGCCTGCCGTCGGCGGTACGGCGTGGACTCCCTCGGCGAACCGGGACAGGCAGCCGCCGTGCTGCGCGACTGGATGGTGCTGGTCGGCGTACTCGCCGTCGTCCGGGCCCTGACCGGTGAGCACTCCGATCCGGTCGTCGCGCTGGCATCGCTCGCTCCGGGCATGGTCTGCACCGCCATCACCGCAGCGGGAACCCAGCGGCACCTGCGGACCGCGCGAACGAGCCGCAGGGGATCACAACGCGCCCTCGTCGTGGGTGAGCCGGCCCTCGTCGACCACCTGACCGACCGCTTGTCGGGGGACCCCGCGTGCAGGTACACCGTGGTCGGAGTCGTTCCGATCGGTGAGGCACCGGTGGTCGGCGAGTCCCTGGTGGTCACCCGCCTTCCTTCGGAGCAGCCCTCCGTCCGCAGCGACGGGCGAAGGGTTCTCGTCGCGGCATCGGCCGAACGGGCCGATCTCATCCTCCTCGCGCCGGGCGCGCATCTGATCGGGGACCGGCTTCACCACCTGGTGCGCGGCCTGCAGGATGCCGCCGTGCCGGTGGCGGTACTCGCAGGTCCGGCGGACCTCGCGCTGCGGCGGTTGGATCTGCGGCGTGAAGCGGGGGTCAACCTCGTGCACGTGAAGGCACCGATGAGAGGGGTGCAGGCGATCCTCAAGGCGGTCCTCGACCGGTTCCTGGCCGCAGCCGCACTGCTGTTGCTCTCTCCTCTGTTGCTGGTGCTCGCGGCACTGGTCAAGGGCACCAGCTCAGGGCCGGTGTTGTACCGGCAACAGCGGGTGGGCCGGGCCGGCGAACCGTTCACCATGTTCAAGTTCCGTAGCATGGTGACCAACGCCGAAGCGTTCAGGGCCGAACTCGCCGAACTCAACCTCGATACCGATGGCATGCTCTTCAAGGTCCGACAGGACCCGCGGATCACCCGGTTCGGCAGCTTCCTGCGCCGTTACTCCTTGGACGACCTGCCACAGCTGTTCAACGTGCTGCGTGGCGACATGTCCCTCGTCGGTCCCCGGCCTCCACTCCCGGAGGAGATCGCGTACCTCGACCGGTTGGAGGAGGGAGCGGTGCACCGGTTGTCGGTCAGGCCGGGGATGACCGGTCTCCGGCAGTACGAGGACGGCTCCGAGCGATCCTGGGAGGCCGCGGTGAAACTCGACATGCAGTACATCGACGGGTGGTCGATCGGTTTGGACTTCACCATCCTGGTCCGCACGCTGAACATGGTCATGCGCGGCCAGGGTTACTGACCTGGTGTCCGACTGCCGCGGCTGGTGATGCGGCAGGGTGGTGGTCATTTTCGATCAGGGGGCGGGGTGTTGCCGCACCGGGCAGAGTCTGCGGGGATTCCTGGTTCGGCATCGTGCAGAGGACTGTTCGCCGACCGACCGGTGCATCCGCGCGGCCATCAAGGTGAGCGACCACCGCTGGGAGCTGCTATCAGGCCTTCGACACCCCGGGCCTGAGAGGCCCAGGCCGCCTGTCAGCGCTCGGCCGATGAGGGCCGTCGCCTCCGTCGTCGCGAACTCGGTCCCGGCTCTGGCGTACCGTCGACCCCAGGTGTCAGGGGTCGAGCCTGGGCCCGTCGTCGGAGCCTGGCCAGCCCGCCGCCCGGAGCCGTCCCTGGAGGCGTTCCAGCGACCACGTCGTCCACGGGTGGTCGGCGCCGAGGACCCGCGCCCGAGTGTCGGCCACCAGCCGGGCCTGTGCCACTGCGTCCTCGTGCAGGCCGCTCAGTTCGCCCAGGGCCCTGCTTAGCAGGGAGCGGGCGGCGAGGGTCTTGGGGTGGTCCGGGCCGTGGGTGGTCTCGATGGCGGCGAGCGTGTCGCGGACGAGGGACAGGGCCTGGGACCGGTGGCCGCTGACGATCAGCGCGTAGCCGTAGTTGAGTTCGGCGGCCAGGGTGATCGGGTGGCGGGGGCCGAACCGCGCGCACTGTTGACGCTCATACGCGCGTCGGCGCCTTTGCGGGGAGTTCCCAGGGGTCGTGCGCCGAGCCGAGAGACTGACCGAGGGCGTCGGACCCGCCGCACTCATCAGACCCGGTGGCCGGTGGCGGGCTCACACGGCTGCTGCGCAGCCGCTTGTTGCGCAGGTTCGTCCGGCTCCAGAGAGGGACCGTGAGGTTGCCGGGCAGGGCCCTCCTTCCACGGGCGCCGGGAGTACGGACGGCGGTCTCGAGCGATGGCGCTACGGGGCCAGCGGTCTCACCCGCCGAAGAGGTACAGCTCGTCCTCCCGCTCAGAACGGGAGGACGAGCCGTTGACGTACCGGCGAGCCCGAGTGTGTCAGCGGGCGATCCACCGTTCGACGAGAGCGGCGATGACCAAGGCCGGCGTGCCCGCGAGCGAGAGGGCGGCGGCGCGGACGACCTGTCGTGGCAGCGACTCGCTCGGGGAATCCCTCCGGTTGAACTGATCGGACCGGTTGTCGTCGGACACGGCGGGCGGTCGGGAGGCGGCGGTGCGGGTCTTGCGGATCGAGTGGTCGCCCATGGCGGTGCTCCCCTTCGGCTACGGGTGTGGGTCGGGATGCCGGGCCCGGCACTGGTCCGAAGCTCCCATTCGGATACGCGAGCTGTCCCAAGTCGCGGGCGGGGAAGGCACGTCAGGCCTTACGCTGCTGGTCGGCGGCGGTGCGACGCCGGCCTCCGTCGTACCCGCTGCGGGTAGCGCGGGCAGTTCATCGGTAGTACGGACGGCAAGGGTGCGGTGATGGAGGCGACGGGGAACGGGCTGGGGCCGAGGCGGCGGGCGCTGTACCTGCAGTTGACCGAGTTGCGTGAGCGAGCGGTCGCGGCCCGCGGGGCCGAGCGGAAGCCGCACGGGCAGAAGAGGCTCCAGGAGGAGGTCCGCCGCACCGGGCTTCCCGGGACGGAGGGCTTCAACGGACAGATCGTCAGCTACTGGCTGCCGCCGATACAGCGCGCCGAACTCTGCCGGGTGCCGCAGGACACAGAGGTTCTGCTCGGCGTGGTCGCCGTCTGGTCGGCCTGGGCCGGGGAGAACTCCCTCGGACCGAACGGCCGCGTGGACGAACGGTGGCTGCGGCGGGCCCGCCCGAGGTGGGACCGATTGCTCGAGCACTGCCGCGCGGAACGGGCGGCCGCCCGGGACACGCGCGACGGCGAGACCGCGGCCCGGCGACAGGAACGCTCCGCGGAGGCCGTAGCAGCGGCGGAGACGTACGGCGGGCGGCTACGCGAGAGGTACCGGCGACTGAACCTGGACGTGCTGGGCCCGTCCGGAAGCGCCGGCGAGCAGGCCGTGATCGAGCTGCGCCAGGTTTTCGTACCTCAGCACTCCCGCCCCTACAGCGCCCAGGTACCCGGCGAGTGGCGTCGGCTGTTGGCCGCGGAGGCGGTGGAGGACGACAGGCTTCCACCCGGGGTGGCGGCCGAAGAGGCCGAGCGACGCCGGGAGGCCTACCACGCCCAGGTCGTCCGACCGGTGCTCGAGGTACTGGCCGGCCACGAGGGACGACGGCTGGTCGTCCTCGGCGACCCGGGCGCGGGCAAGTCCACCCTCACTCAGTACCTGGCGCTCGCCCTGGTGGGCGGCCTGCACGGCCTGCCGCCCGAACTCGCCCCTCTGGACGGCCTGGTGCCGATCGTGGTGGAACTGCGCCAATACGCGCAGCCACAATGGCGGGAGCGCGGCTTCGAGGACTTCCTGGACCACACCCACGACCTCAACAAGATGGGCCTGACGGGCCAGGTCCTGAAGGACCTGCTCACCCGCAACCGTGTGGTGATGCTGTTCGACGGCCTGGACGAGGTCTTCGATCCGGGGGCACGGGCGGACATCGCGCAGCGGATCACCGCGTTCGCCGCCGCCCACCCGGGGGTGCGTACGATCGTCACCTCGCGTGAGTACGGCTACCGTCCCGGCGACTTCGCGCCTCACGGGTTCGCCCAGGTGATGCTCCAGGACCTGGACCGTCGGCAGATCGCGGAGTTCGTGCCCCGCTGGTACGGCTCCGCGCACCCCGCCGAGCCGGAACTGGCCGGCCGGCTCGCGCGACGCCTCCTCGGAGCCGTGCGCCAGATCCGGGCGGTGGCCGAGCTCGCGGGGAACCCGCTGCTCCTGACGGTGCTGGCCTCGATGGGCCTGGGTCGGACCATTCCGCGGGAGCGACGCGAGGTCTACGCCCATGCCGTCCAGGTGCTGATCGAACGCTGGGACAAGGAGGCCAAGTTCCTCGCGGCTCCCTTCCCCGCCGCCGCGGAGGCGGTCACCGCACTGGAATGGCTCAACGTCAACCAGCGGGTACTCCTGCTGGAGCGCATCGCACGCCGCATGCAGGAAGGCGCCGGGCAGTCCGCCGGCACCTTCATCCGGCACAAGGAACTCGTCTCCCTCATCGTGTCGTTCGTCCTCGACGGCACGGCCGGCGGAATCAGTCGCCCCGCAGCCGAGATCGCCGCCGATCGCCTGGTCGACCAGCTGCGCACCCGTAACTTCCTCCTCGCCCACTACGGCGACGGCGTCTACGGCTTCGTCCACCGGACCTTCCTCGAGTACCTCTCCGCCTGCGATCTCCTGCGTCGGCGTACAGAGGAGGAGTTCAGCCGGGACGAGATCGTGGACCTGCTGGCCGGGCACGCCGACGATCCCACGTGGCACGAGGTCATCCTCCTGACGGCAGGCGGCCTCACCAAGCGCGATGCCGCAGCGCTGCTCTCCCGTCTGATCTACCTGCACCACACGACTGAGACGGGCGAGGTAGCCCCGATGCTGATGCTGGCCGTTCGCGTGCTCGCCGAGATCGACGACTTCCGCTCCAACAGCACCGATCCCCGATTGTCCGTCGCGGCCCAGAGCGACGCCGTCGTCGATGCCCTCATAGCCCTCACCCGTCGCAATCCGTTCGTGGAGGTCGAGGAGGCACTGCCGGCGTTGGCGAACGTCGATCGGTTCTGGACCGGCAGGCAGCGCTACCTGCGCTACTACTACTCCCGCATGGCGTTCGACGGTGGCGACGAATCAGGTGAGATCGTCGCAGCGCTGAGTCGCGACCGTACCGAGGCCCTCTGGATGGTACGCATCCCGTGGGACGCAGGCGTGCGTGTCGCCGCCTTGGAGGTGTTGGGCCAGCGGTGGCCCGACGATGACGACGCTCGGAAGGTCGTCCTCGACATAGCCGCCGGTACCATCGTCGATCCGTACGTGCGTCAGGCCGCGCTGCGGGTCCTGGGGGAGTGGTCGCTCGAATACGATGACGCCGAGCGAATTGTCCTCGATGCCCTCACCGACGACGACTCGAACATTCGGGCGACCGCGGTACGGATCCTGGGGGAGCGGTGGTCCGACGACGACGGAACCCGGCGGATCCTCCGCGGCGCTCTCACCGACGAGGACTCGAACGTCAGGGCGGCTGCGCTGTGGGTTCTGGGGGAGCGGTGGTCCGGCCACGACGACGCCCGGCGGATCGTCTTCGAGGCGGCCACCGGCACCGACCCGGATGTGCGTCGGACCGCGCTGCGGGTCCTGGGGGAGCGGTGGTCCGACCACGACGACGCCCGGCGGATCGTCCTCGAGGCGACGGCCGGTGACAAGCCGCGCGTGCGGTGGGTCGCCTTGCAGATCTCCGGATTGCGGTGGTCCGACCGTGACGACGCCTGGCGGGCGGTCCTCGACGCAGCATCCGACAAGGACGTGGACGTGCGGCAGATCGCGCTGCGCGTCCTGGGATTGCGGTGGTCCGACCGTGATGACGCTCGGCGGGCGGTCCTCGGCGCGGCATCCGACACCAACAGGCACGGCGTCCGACGGACCGCCTTGCAGGTCCTAGGATCCCGGTGGCCCGACCACGAGGACACTCGACAGGCCGTCCTCGACGCAGCCTCCGACGACGAACCGCAGGTGCGACGGGCCGCGCTGCGGGTCCTGGGGGAGCGGTGGTCCGACCATGACGGCGTCCGGCGGGTCGTCCTTGGCGCGGCTGCGGCCACCGACGCCCGCCCGGATGTGCGTTGGACCGCGCTGCGGGTTCTGGGCGAGCGGTGGTTCGACCACGACGGCACCTGGCAGGTCGTCGTCGACGCTCTTGCCGACGACGACGCCAGCGTTCGAACGACTGCGTTGGACCTTCTCGGGGAGCGGTGGTCCGACCACGACACCACTCGGCAGGTCGTCGTTGACGCTCTCACCCACGACGACCCGGACATGCGAACGACCGCGTTGGTCCTTCTCGGGGACCGGTGGTCCGACCACGACACCACCCGGCAGGTCGTCCTCGACGCTCTCACCGACACAGCGGTCGAGGTACGCGCCACCGCTCTGCAGATCCTGGCGTCACGGTTCGGCGACGTGGCCTTCCCCGTTATCCGCCAGCACGCCGAAGTCTCCCAGCCTACCGGGATCAGGGTCGGTGTCGCGAAAGCCCTCGCCTTGCTCTGGCCTCGGGAGCCGGAGACGGTCCCGACACTGACGGCTCTGAGCACCCACTCGGAGGAGGAAGTCCGGACGGCTGCCCGACAAGCCCTGAATCTGATGACCTACTGGTCCGAGCATCTGGTGTGAGAAGCGCCGACGGCGTGCAGGCGCAACGCCGTCGGAGGCGATTCGGTGCACTCCGTTTCCCGCGAACCGGGCGACGGCGCCATACCGGTGGCCGTCCGTGCCGATCGCGCCGATGATGATCGGCTCCCCCCACTGCGACCGGGGAGGAGCCGTCGTCATCCCCGGGCTAGAAACGGCCGCGGATCTGCATGCCAGTCTCGGTCTCCGGGTTGTTCAGCGCGTCGTAGATCTTGTGGCCGGAGTCGCGGGCCCCGCCGGCCCAGCTGACCGCGCCCTTGTCGGTGACCTTGGCCGCGATGCCGCCCCGGTACTTCGCCTCACGGTCCCACTGGACGTCCGCCCGGAGGGCGTCGAGCCTGATGCCCTCGGGCAGCGGGTCGGCGGACCAGGACATGGTGCGGTTCATGGTCGCGCCGAGTCCTGCCACGACCGCGGGTATGGGGGTGGCGGTCTTGGCGTGGAAGAACTCGGCGTCCTCCACCATGAAGGTGCCGACCTTACCCAGATGATGGATCGACTGCTGCAGCGGGAGAAACCCAGCGGCAAGGCACCAGCCGGCCGTCGTTTCAGGCCAGACCGGCATCCACGGAACGTACCGACCCCCACAGAATGCTGCGCTACCTCTCGGACAGCCCGCTGCGGGCGAGGGTGACGGCGGCGACCAACAAGGTCGAGGCGTTCAACGGCTTCTCGGACTGGGTGCGCTTCGGCCAGAACGGCACGGTGGCGGCCAACGACCCGGTCGAGCAGGAGAAGGAAGGAAGTTCACGTCCCTGCTGGCCAACCTGGTGATCTTCCACAACACCCTGGACATCGCCGACGTGGTCCGCGAGCTGCAGGCCGAGGGGCGCCCGGTCGACCCGCTCGACCTCGCGCAGGTCTCCCCGTACCTGACCGAGCACATCAAGCGGTTCGGCGAGTACTCCACCCACGAACTCGGCATCACCCCCGACGTCTACGACGCCCGCCTGGACGTCGACTTCAGCGTGCTCGGCGGCGACGACAAGGCAGCAGCGGCATGACGGACAAGCCGACGCGGTCCGAAAACCGTTAGCGTTCCCAGGGGCATTGAGCCGAGACTGATGGGTCGATCACATCGGACAGGAAGAGTGGCCAGCCCTGACGTACAACCGTGACACCCTGCCCTTCCCCGACAACCGCGTGCCCCCCATCACCTACGAGGGCATTCGGGACTGGGAAGAGGTCGACCCTGCCCGCCACTCGTTCACCTGGGACGAGGACGAGGAGGAGCACCTCCGCTCACTGGTCCGCGAGTGGGTGCCACCCGTGCTCTCCGGTATGGCCGGCTGGTGGCAGGGAGAACGCTGGTGCGAGAGCCAGGTGGACGCGATCATCCGGGAGCGATACGGCACCTGGGCCTGGGGATGGAACTGGTACCACTACAGCGGCGGGCCCATCGGCAACTGGACTGGCGGGCCGAGCTCGGTGACGACCCCCGACGAGACCGCGGCACGTGCTGTGGCCGCGCTGCTGGAGTGGCGGGCGTGGCTGGAGCGGACGGCCCAGCGCTTCGCCGAACTGGCGCCGCCGCCGGACGCCTCGCCCGAGGACCGCAGCTGGCACCTGGAACGGGCCTGTATCCGGCTCGTGACCCACACCATGGACTCGGGCGCGGACAACGCCTGGCGCGGCCAGACCTCGATCGTCCTGGGCTGGTTCCTCACCAGCACGGGCATGGACCGGGCCGAAGCCGCGCGAGCGGTGGAGCGCGCGATCGGCGGCCGGTTCAAGAGCTGGGTCCACCCGGAGCGGAGTCTGATCGAGTCGGTCGGCGAGGACCTCGCCGTCGGCCTCACCGGCCACGCCCCGTATCGGGACCACCGCGAGTGGGAAGCGCTGGAGAAGCTCCATGACCGCTACTGACAGCCTCTCGGTCTGGCTGCGCGTGCGCCGCGAGGTCGACTGGCGGCATTCACCGGCTCTGCAACGGGTCCCGGCCGGCCGCGACGGGTTCCGGTCCTGGTGCGAGGCACCGGTACGTCGGCGCGACCCGATTCGCGCTGAGCGTCTGCTCGCCGCGCACACCCTGGCCCGGGAGGACGCCGCACGCCAGACCCCGCTGAACTTCGCCCTGCTGGCCCGTTGGCAACGCGAAGTCCTCGCTGCAACAGGGGCACCGTTCCGCGTGAGCGACGCCTATGCGAAGGCCGGCCGCGAGCGCTACGATCTGACCCCTCACACGCAGGCCGACTTCGATTCCTGCCTGGACGAGACGACCGACCCGGACATCCCGCTGGCGGCCCGTGCGGCCCGCGCCTACCTCGACGTGGCGTTCTTCCACCCCTTCACCGATGGCAATGCCCGCGCCGCACTGTTGACCTTGGTCCATGTCCTGGCGCGGGAGGACATCGTCCTTCCTGAGGTCGGCCCCCTCCAGACCACCCGCTACGCGGATGACCCGGCCGGTGCCGCCGACCTTGCCACTCTCATCGGGGTACTCAACCGCCGCCGACGCTGAAGCGTTCGGGCGAGGGCGCCGGCAACTTCCGCCGGGCTTCAAAAACCTTCGTTTGTTGACGATTGCCGGACCAAGATCGAAAAGTTGCCCAGGGTCTTCAAAAACCCCTTCAACAACCCGAGGTGTTCCACGTCTTCGCCGCCCTGGCCGAGTTCATCCGCGAGCTGATCGTCTCCGGCACACGCGAGGGCCCGGCCGCCGCCCGCGCCCGTGGCAACGTCGGCGGGCGGCCCGTCGTCGCCACCTCCGAGATCATCCAGGCCGCCCGCACCCTGCTGCCCAACCCCCAGCAGCCGACCACCTCGATCGCCAAACTCCTCGGGGTCAGCCCCGGCACCCTCTACAACCACATCCCCGACCTGCAGGAACTGCGCGAGGCTGGCCGCACCGCGATCCCCGCCCAGAGCGAAGGCGGCCCACGGTGATACCCGGCCAGCACCGCATGAAGGGCGGCGCCCCGCAGCTCGGCACGGAGGAGCCCGGACCGCTCGGCACCTGGGCCGAGGAAGACGACCAGGACCAGGTCGGGGCACGGTTGAACTGGGAGCTGACGCCCCTGGAAGGCGTCGGGCCGCTGTGTTTCGGTATGCGTATCAATGAGGTCGCCGCAGTGCTGCTGGGCATGACCGAGCTGCGTCGGTTCCAGGCTGACCCATCGTTTCGGGAGATCCTGGGTGTGGAGTTCGGTACGGGGCGCGCGGAGCCTGCCGTGTTCGCCTACTTCGTCGACGGCCGGTTGTCCTGCGTGGCACTCGACGCCGTCCACGGGGCCTCAGGTGAGGCTCTGGGAAGGGAGTTGACCGCCTGCATCCCAGCCGACCTGGAACGGTTCCTCTTGCACGCTCACTGGTGCGGGGTGCTCGATGTTTCCTACGGTCTGCGGGGGAACCCTGGAGTCAATGGGCTCGGCCTGGTGCTGCGGGTGCAGGATGGCGTCGGCGGCGTGGCGACCCGGCCGGTCATGGTGGGCCGCGCCTGGGCTGACCGGTGCACCGACGACTGGGAGGGCGCGATCCCGGAGTGTGAATGGGTGGGACGCCAGTGGGCTCATCCTGGTGAAACGAGACTCTGGCCCGCCGAACCCGAAGGCGACGACAGCTCTGCTGCATCCTGAACGGAGCCGCACCAATCAAGGGTGGTGGCTCACCCATCTCAAGATCATCCCATGGCGGCTTTTGGGCTCACCTTGGCTTGACCCCTTCGAGGAGTTCACCGGCCTCACCGCTGAGGGCCATGGCGAGGTCCTTGGGGGTGTGGAACTGTTCCCAGTCCCGTTCGGCCGCGAACTCGGCCAGTTCCTGCTGCAGCGACGACTCCAGGCCTCCCTGTGCGGCGCCGCTCCGGGAAGGCCGTCGAGCGCCCGGACCTGCGGCCGGTTGCCGCCCAGGTCGACGTCCGACCACCAACCGCTGCCCCGAAACCGGTCGCGGCGTCTGCCATATCCGTTGAACGACCCAGGGGCGTGGCCTGGCCACTGACGGAGCCGCCTCGCTCGCACGGCTCCTGATCGCTGATGGCTGGGGAGAGCGCGACGGCTGCTTCTGTGAGCCGACCTGTCCGTCGTTCCTTGCGCCGGGCGACCGGATCCTGTCCGACGGCGGTCGGGGGCAGTCATGGCCAACAGTCGTTGCGGCGCCATGCACGGAGCCGGGACCGGCCCCAGGGCGTCGTCCTCCGTACCGGCCACCGCCGGTGAAGGGGCCTCGGCTCGACGAAGGCCGGAGCGGACCTCGGAAAATCACTGACCAAGCGTCATGGGTCGGTGACAAACTGCCTGCCGTGACCATGGACCCCTATCGCACCCCGCACGCCAACGTCCCCGGCGCGAGTGCTCGCCGCATGGCCGCGCAACTCCGAGCGGGCACATGGGAGTTCGATACGCCGGCACCGGCGGCTGTCTCCCGGAGGCCCGCCGAGCTGCCGTCCACGTCGCGGCCCCGCAGTGTCGGGCAGGCACTCGCGTGGGCCGTGGGCGTCGGCCTGGTCGGCGTCCTCCTCCTCGACGGCCTGGCCGCCTTGGTGCTGGCCTGCACCGTGTTCATCCTCGTCAAAGTGTCTCGGCGTCCCGAAGGACCGTCCGCCACCCCGCCGACGGCCGCCACGGCGAGAGCCGAGCTGACGCAGACGGCGCCGACCCCGGAACAGCTCGAGGCCGCCGCCCGCTGGGAGCGCGGAGCCAGCGGTGAGGAGGAGACCGCGAGGATCCTCGCTCCGCTTCTCCGGGAGGGCTGGACCATCCTGCACGACCGGGGCCTCGCCAACTCTCGCGCGAACCTCGATCACATCGTGGTCGGTCCGGCCGGGCAGATCGTGGTCATCGACTCGAAGAAGTGGACGCCCTACCCCGGTGTCGAGCTGAAGGTGTCGTACAGCGAGGACGCGCTCCTGTACCGCTACGACCGGACGAAGGAGGTTCAGGCGCTCCTCAAGGAGGTGCAGCACATGGCCGAGGACATACAGGTCCGACCGACGCCGATGATGGTGGTCCACGACGTCGAGTACTGGGGGCCGAAGCTACGGTGTCACGGAGTGCTGGTGGTCCGCTCGGACCGGCTGCTCGACGAAGTCCGGCACGCCCGGCCGGTCTACCGGCGGTCGGATCTAGCCCGGTTCATGGACCTGACCTTCCCGCCATACGGGGACAGGGCGGAGCGGGCCGGCGGGCTTCAGGACGCCATCGCCCGCCGACGGGCCGGCCAGCGGCAGTCAGGCCGGGGCGGGAACCGTCGGCAGCGCCGGTAAGGCCGAGCACCCGCGGGCACACTCCCGGGTGTGCCGGACGGGCCGGTCCGGTACACCCGGGAACGCCGCCCCCAGGGACGGCCCCGCCCCACGGCGAGCTCAGGCGACGCTGCCGCCACTCACCACGCCCACCTTGGCGATCTCCTCACGGTGCCAGCCGAAGTAGTCCGCGCTGTCCTCCCCGAACGCCGCGCATGTCCGGCCCTCGAGCGCACCCACTGCGGCGGCCAGGTCCGTCGGTGCACTCGCCGGCGGGGACGACCGGACCGCCCCGTCCTCGCCGACGTACACGTAGCCGTCCTCGAAGAGGGCGTCGCAGCCCAGTACGCAAGCGGCCATCAGGTTCGCCAAGTCCCGCCGCTCGGTGGACAGGCACCTCGACCGGCGCTTGATGTGGGCCGCCCGCACCAGCCCCGCCGGCAGTTCCCGCCCGCACAACGCGCACCCGATCACCGGGGCACCGTTGAACTTGGCCTTGCGCAACTTGGCCTGCTCACGCCGGGCGAGTGCCACGGTAGGACGGTCGAAGTCGGACAGCACGTCGATGAAGCGCCCCTCCAACTCGGTGACATCCGGGGTGCCCCCGCTCCCGTCGGACGGAACCCCCTCACCAGCGGCCTCCTGCCACGCGGTCGCGTCCACCAGGCGCTCGAACACGTCCGGCCCGTCCACCACCACCGGAGCGCCCTGCTTGTTCGCCGACATCCGCAGCGCCTCCGCCACCGCCGCCCCGAGCTGCGCACCGGTGACCTTGGTGTCGACGATGTCGAGAATGTCGAGGTCGATCCGGTGCGGGTACAGGTCGTCCGGCCAGATCTTCGTCGTCTCCGTCCGATAGCCGCCGGCGACCCTGGCGATGGTCAGCTCCCGGAAGGTGGCGTCCGCCCAGCCACCGGACGGGACACGTGCGTTGGGCCCGTGGTGGCCGAGGAGCACGACACCCCCGGGGCGCAGGGACTCGAGGACCTGCTGTGTGCCGCCCTTGGCGACGGCATCGTCCTTCCACCCCCATAGGGCCTTCTCCTGGCCGATCCTGAGGTTCCTCTTCGAGGGCGCGGGCACGTAGACAGCGGCAACGGACATGGACGGATCCCCCCACGGCTCGACTTCCCCGCCCGGACGGGAGGAAGTTCGGTGGTCACTTGTCGGAACGACCGCTTGTCCCGTGTCGATCCGGGAGGTCACGACCGTCGGGACCATGTCTAACAGGCGGCACTGACAACGGCCGGATCACCGTCGGCCGGAAGCACGCCGGGGACACGCCCCTCCGGATCTCCCCGGCCACCCGGGCAAGCCGGAACGTGCCAGGGCAGCCGCCCGAAACCGGCAGAGTGGGAGCCGCAGGAGGCCCGTGCCGGACCTACCCGAGGTGCGCTCCCACCGGCATCGGAGCTGAGTCGTCGTGGCACCCGCCCTGCTCCTGCCACCGGCCGAGCGGCACCTACGAAAGCGAGACCGCCCGTGACTGTGCTGTGGATCAACGACCCCTTCGGCGGCGGCAGGACCACCCGGGCCGCAGCCCTGATGCACCGGGTGCCCGACTCGGTCCTGCTCGACCCGGAGACGGTCGGCTTCATCCTGCGTCGCGACTGGTATGACCGTGAAGTGTCGGGCCAACGTCGGGTCAACGTCGTGGTGGCCCGGCGTCACCGCCACGAGGATTGGTCTCCGCCGGCCCGGACCGCGGGCCGGCTGTCGCAGCTCCCCGGCGTCCAGCGGTCCGGGGCTGATCCCAGGGGGGAACATGCGCAAGATCACCGGACGTCTCACCAAGACCGTCGTCGCCGGCGCCATCGCCGTCAGCGGCATGGCCGTCGGCACCGGCAGCGCCCACGCCGACAGCGCATACGCGTGCCGCTCGGCGAACGACCACGGGCGGTACGTGGCCGTCTACGGCAGCTCCGTCTACCTGGACTCCTGCTACAACGTCCAGGACGACCGTCGCACCATCGAGGCGCAGATCCCGTATTCGAACTACACCGGCCAGGGCCTGACGTACTGCGCTCACGCCCTCAACGTGAACAACATCTACGGCCCCTGGGCCCACGATTTCGGCTGCACGTCGTCCTCGGCCACGGGGGACTCGGTGTGGGCCGGGCGGGACCCGGGCTACGGGTCGTCCTGGTCGGAGTGGACCGCGCCGGCGGGCACCTACGTGATCTCGACGGGGGTGTGGATCGACGGCCACTACTACGGTGACGTGCAGAGCCCGAGGACCACGATCGGGTAACCCCCACTTGGAAGGAACGCTTCCCTGCGCCCCGCCTGTCTTCAGCAGCTCCTGCTCTCCGCCACCGCTTCCCCGTCCGGGGCCGTTCGGAACGGCTGAGGAGGATGGCTGACCCCCGGCGGGTGCAGGGAGAAGTCCTCCTGATGTTCACGGCCCTCGCCGGGTATACCGGATCAAGCGATCGCCCGGCCGGCGGACACGTGCCGAGGCCGCCCCGCCCGGAAGTGTCGCGCCGACGTCGGGTCGACGTCGTGGCCGACGCGTCGTGCCATGAGGACGGGTGCCCAGCGGACCCGCCTGACCGGAAGGTCACGTCCTGCAGTCCGAACCGGGGCCGAGCCGCGTCCCCCGTCGTGGTGTCCGCACTCGCCCTTCTCAGGGGTGGGGTCGTACCGGGAAGCGGGTCCACGGCAACCGGAACCGACCTCGATCCCCGCGTGCGGAGCGGACGCCACGGGCCGGCATAGGCCGGGCACCGATCCGCTCCCCTGTCCGACTGCGCGACCGACCCAAGCCCGGCGAACAGACCCTGCTTCTGGATCAGGGACGCGCGGAACGGTCTGAACATCACCGGCTCTGACCATGTCACCCCCGCCTTCGGCCCGGACGACACGACCACGCCTCCGACACGATCCAGGCCCGGGCGAGGCCCGGAAGCGCGGGCCTTCAGCACCGACCCGATCCACCCGCTGAGGGGCGCCGTGCCCGCCTACCCCTGACCGCCCACCCCAACCAGCAAGGGAGAGCAGCATGCGCATCAGGAAGACCCTCGCCACCCTGGCCATCGCCACCGCGGTGACGGTCGGCGTGGGCATCGCGACCGCCGGCACCGCGTCCGCCTCCGACAGCGGCTCCGACAGTGCGACCAGCTCCACGGGTGCCTGGTACCAGGTCTACGCGAACGGCCCGACCGTCGGGTGGTTCGTCACGCCGGGCAACACCGACGAACGGTTCTGGCTGACGGCCGCGGACACCTGCGGGCACACGTACAGCTGGAACTGGAACGACGTGACCGAGTCCCAGTGGAACAACGCGCACTGGCAGTTCCAGTGCAACCTCTCGTGGGCGCATCTGTACCCGACGAACAACGGCAGCCAGTCCGGCCGCACCGTCTCGCGCTGATCCACGGCGCGCACACCGTCCCGACGCCCGGTGCCCTGACGGGCGGCTGAAGGCCCGGTCCAGGGCCGGGTGACCTCCACTCGGGTACGGCGGGGGCCCCCCCCCCCCCCCCCCCCCCCGCCGGGGGGCCCGGGCCCCCCCCCCCCCCCGCCCCCCCCACCACCCCCCCCCACGCCCCCCCCCCGCGCCGCAGGGGGGGCCCGCGCA
>NZ_JBHYGR010000037.1:68275-71218 GCF_042738155.1 Kitasatospora sp. NPDC059088
GACCCCACCCTCGGGTGCGGGGCGCCCCCCCCCCCCCAGGGCGGGGGGGGGGGGGGGCTCCGCCGTACCCGAGCTGCCTGCGGCATCGCGAACCCCGGGACTCTGCCCGCTCACTGGTACGGGTCCTGTCACGGACTTGCGCACAGGAACCGCGGAGGATTGCCGAGTACACCGGAGCCACCGCCCCGAAAGGACGCGGCACATGGCCCGGGTGCCCGGGGTATGGGGCTGCGTCGCCAGCGCCCGGCTGGGACTATCCCAGCCGGGCGTCTGTGTGGATCAACTGTGAACCGGCCGGGCATAGCCGAACGTTGCACTCGGGGACTCGCCTTGCCGCAAGGCGCGCTTCTCGAACGCGTGTCCGTTGGCCTCGGCGAGCTCCTTGGCAGCGAGCCTGGCCTGCCAGGGCTTCGGCGTAGTCGGGTGATGTCCGGTTTGTGATCACGCGAGTCCGAGGAGTCCGAGTGGTCCCTGCGGGTCGCGGGCGTTACGGCGGAGGGCGGCGGCGATGTTCGCGACGCCGGTCCGCTTCACGGCGCCGATGGCCAAGTTGCGCAATGTCGCCATCGCGCGTGGCGCACTACCGGTCCGCAGCTGGGAGGCGTCCTCCGCGAACGTGGTGTCCCGGACGTGGTGCAGGACCTCGATGATCCAGTGGTCGCGGATCAGCCTCGCGAGATGGGCCGGGGTGGCCTGTTTGGTGGTGAGGCTGGTGACGACGTAGATGGTCTTGATGGTGATCCTGCCCGTCTTGCGGTCGGTGCGGCGACGCTTGATCTGGATGGCCTGCCGGGCGCCGGGGAACAGCAGGTTGTTCACCGTGGCGGCCTTGATCCGGCGGATCTCGGAGCGTCCGTGGCCGCTGTCCTTGGTGCGGCCCTGGAGCGGGATGTGCTTCCAGGGAAGGGACTTGAGCTGCTTGCGAAGGTTCTTCTGGTTGTCCTTAACGATCACGACGTAGTGGGCGCGTCGACCGAGGAGGTACTCGGCGTGCTCGTGCTGGGTGTGCATCGCGTCGCTGGTGACGACCAGGCCGGCAACGTCGGCGACGGTGTCCAGCAGCGGCTGGAAGCGGTTGATCTCGTTCGTCTTCTCACCGACGTCCAATTGGGCCAGGATCAGGCCGGTGGTGTGCTCCATCGCGGCGAGGAGGTGGATCTTGCGGCCATGGGCCTTGGCGGCGCCGCGCAGGCTCTTGCCATCCACCGCCAGGCCGCGCAGGTCGGCGGTCTGCGAGCCAGCGGCCGACGGCCCGATCGAGTGCGTCGGCGTCGATGTGGGCCAGCAGCCGGCGGACCGTCGATTCGGCAGGCAGGAGCCGTTCGGGCATCAGCGGATCGGGGCGGACGCCGAGGTGCTCCAGCACCTGGGCTGGGGCGTCGGCGATCCATTCGCCCACCGCCAGAAGCGAGGTCGCCCCGGCCAACACGGCGCACGCGGTCAGCGCGAGCACGGCGGCCAACGTGTGTCGCACCCCGCGCGGATCACGGGGGTCCGGCACCGCGGCCAGCCGCTCCAGCAGCCCCGGAACCTCGGCAAGAGCAACCTCGGGTTGCTCGCGGAGCTGGTCAAGGGTAGGCGAGATCAGAGATGATGCATCGACAGGCACGGTCTTCCACTTGGATCACGGGGCGTAGAGAACTCCATGATCTTGGAAGCCGTGCCTGCCTCACCCCGGCAACCGTCAGCGAGCGGGTCCGGCGGCGCGTAGCATCAGCCTGTGACGAGGACACCGAGGCCAGGAGCACATGGCCCCGTGTGCGGGCTCGATCAAGGATTCGCCCCCTGGGGTCCAGACGGACTGACGCCGTCGTTCGCAATCTGCAGCTGCTGCTTCATCGAGTTCGGCTACGAGGACGCCTCGAATGCAGGGGTCATGGCCGCGCGAGCTGCATGGATCGAGGCTGGCTGCCCTTGGCGTGGATCGGTGAGCGAACGCCCGGCAGCGTGGGATCCCCAGGCGCAACTGATCGACAGCTTGGAGCTGCCGTAAGGCTGGGTCTCGGGCTGGACGTCCGTACCCGTGAATGCCTCTCATCTCTTGAGGCCATATCCTTATGAATCGGACATCCTGCGACTTCGCCGAAGCCCTGCCTGGCCTGCAGGTTCCGTCCGCCGGTGACGCTGCAGCGGCCTCAATTGCTCCGCCGCTAACTGTCAGGAATGAGCTGATTTATGAAATCTGCACATCGTGGCCGAGTCGGCCATCAAAGTACATTACAATCCAACCGTGTCCTAGCTCTTTCGCCAGCTGTCCGGCGAGTGCATAGCCAGTTTCATAGAAATCTTCCTCGGATTCCTTCGACGGGAAGCCGGATGACGCCGGGTCGTCGCTGCAAAGGGTCTCATCGAATCGCGCCGACCAGGCATTCAGGTTGTCGATGAGATCAGGAGTCAATCCGAGCTCCGGGTCACCTGGAGAAAGATTGCCAGAATTCTCACAAGTAAGCCACAGTGGATAGCATCCATAATCTGCAAGGATGCGGATTTAATTCCCCCAAGACCCGTTTTTCATGCTCCAGTTCCCCTTGTGCCCGCACTCACGATGAATCCATTGTCACCTGCGGTTGCCGCCATTTTCCGAGTCTTCCCCTTGTAAGTCGACTCGTAGACTGGGCGGCCCTCCCCGGCGCCTTGAGAGCCCCGCCCAGGAGGCGCCATCGTGAAAATCGCGCCCCAAGAGCAACCGCCGACCCAAGCAGCTCGCCCAAGGCCTGTCGGCCACTAGCATCACCGGCGCGTGCGGGTTCGCCTGCACCGCGCTCGCCCGCCACGCCGTCGACAGCGCTCACCGTCCTCGCCTGCGGTCCTGCGCCATCGTCGCGTGCGGGGTCGCGTGCTCATGGGACCGATGATCCTCTGAACGACTCTCGCCGACGGGGCGGGGGGGCGGGGGCTCGCGAGCGGCGACCGCGGGCGCCCCGAGGAAGCGAGCGAGGACAG
>NZ_JBHYGR010000038.1:0-21506 GCF_042738155.1 Kitasatospora sp. NPDC059088
CTGCCGCTCGTGATCCGACAACACCAGCTCGGCCAGCCTCGGCCCAGGACGTCCCATGCACTGACCAACGACGGATCAAGGACTCAGGACACTAGAGTTGAACTGAAAATGGCGAGCCTGTCGGCCTCGCGTAGATGGGCGAGCCACCGACACATCCGGTATCGCCGACCACCGACAACCTGACGTCGTCCGACACGGGTTCCACGTAGGTACCACCGAGGGCACTACTTCCGCCGTGGGCCCGGCGGATACACGGGCTACCAGGCTGGCCGGCAACGGATCACCTGGCCACCATGCAGGCCAAGCTGCTGCGACAGACAACCTGAGACTGCCGTCGTCCTGGCGCGAAGGGCCCCACCTGACCGCTGCCCGCCGACGGCACGCCCCGGATCTGTGGACGGCAGCCTCTCCGAGCCCCCAGAACAGTTGAGGCAACACGGCCAGGCCCGCCGCGAGCATCCGGCCACCCCGCCGTACCCGCGTACTCGGCAGCGAACCAGAGGCCCGATGCCGCCACCCAATTGGCCGCTACGGATCCACCACCGGCCCGCCGTGCCCGGCGCCGGGGTGCTCCTGCCGCCCGGCGGCCGCTCGCGCGGCCTCGCACCGCCGCCCCGTTGCACTGACCCGCCGGCCCTGCGCGCGCTGCTGCTTGCCCGGGCCCTACACGCTCCCCTCCCCGACGCCGTCGTCGCGTCCGTCCGCTACCGCCACAGCGGCCGGAACGGGGCCGGTTACACCGACCCCGTCACCGACGCCCTCGAAGTACTCGCCCCACGCTCCGTTGCTCCCGGTTGGCCACTCCACGGGAGCCAGAGCCGCCATGGCCGCCGCTGGCGGCCTCCGTGGTCGGCGTCGTCGCACTGGCCCCCTGGTGCCCGCCTGACGATCCCGTGCACCGGCTCAGGGCCAAGCAGCTCCTTCTCCTGCACGGCCGGGCCGACCACGCCACCCCCGGCGGTGATGACATGGGAGCTCGCCCGCCGCGCTGCCACTGCGGGGGCCGCTGTCGAGGCCGTACCCATGGCCATGGGCGGCCACACGACGCTGCGCACCGCACCCCAATGGCGCCGGCTGACCGCTGAGTGCGCCTCTGCGGCCCTCGGCGCCGCGTCACGCCCATGCCGCCGAAACGGGTGACATCTCCTCCCGCTCCCCAACCGGCCGACGGTGGACGAAGGCCGCCAGAGCAGACTTGGTCCACGAGCCGCGGCACGGCGGTGGACGCTGGGTGACCGGCTGCCTCCAGCGCGACCGCGCCCGGCTCGTGGCCGCGAACCGGCCCCAGGAGATCGGGCGCGCGCCCACCATCCGAAAGGCCGTCCGCACCGAAGAAGGGGGTACAAGCCCGCTGACCGGGCAGGCAGAACTCGAAGGGAGAGCCGATGATCAGTGTGGAGCGCACCATGCTCGTCGACCGACCGGTGGGGGAGGTCATGCGCTACCTGGCGGACTTCGGGAACACACCGCAGTGGGACCCGGGCACCGAGAGCTGCACCCGCCTGGACCCCGGCCCCGTGGCGGAAGGGGCGCGCTGGCGCAACGTCTCACGGTTCCGGGGGCGGCGTACCGAACTCCTCTACCGCCTGGAGCACTACGGCCCCGAGCGGTTGGTGTTCGTCGGCCACAACCGGACCGTCGAGGCCACCGACGACATCGCCATCCGGGCCTCCGAGGGACGCACGGTGGTCGTCTACCGGGCGTCACTGAGGTTCAACGGACTCGCACGTCTGGCCGCCCCCTTCCTCCGCGCCGAGTTCGAACGCCTCGCGGACGCGGTGGCGCTGCGCCTGCCCGTCGTCGTTGCGGGCCCTTGACCAGTGGCGACGTGTGCCATTGGCATGGCCGGAGATCCCGCGTCCAGCCACACGCCGTTGGGGGGCTGAGAGGTCGGAGAAGACAGTGGAGACCGAGGGCTCGCGGGCCGTCACTCCTCGCGCTTCGTTGGCTCGGCCGGTCGGCGGCGCCACTTGTAGGACCACGCCTCGGTCATTCGTGGGTGGCAGCCAGGTAGATGCGGTTGGCGGCTTCCTGCGCGCAGTGCGCGAAGGCCCGGTGGGCCGAGGTGTTGTTGGAACGGAGCCAGACGGGTGCCCAGTCGATGGACTTCGCGTCGGACAGCGGGATGAAGGCGACGTCCGGCCTGGTGTAGAACCGGGTGACTTGTGTGCCGACGATGTAGGCGCCGTTGCCCGCGCCGATGAGTTGCAGGGCCTCTTGGAAGGTCTCGAACGGGGGCCCGCCGGGGATGTCCCTGCCCGAGGGAGTCCGCTCGGGCCAGCGGTCGGACGGCCAGTCGCCGGGCAGCGCGCCGGCCAGACGCAGGAGACGGACGTCCGCGAGGTCTTCCATCGTCACACTCGTTCGTGAGGCGAGGGGGTGGGTGGCGGGCACGGCCAGCATGCGGCGTTCGGAGATGAGCACCGGGCCGATGACCAGGTCGGGGCCCGGCAGGGGCAGGCTCAGGATGAGGACGTCCATGTCGCCGGCGCGCAGTTTGGCGACCGCGTCGACGACCTGCGCCTCGCGGACGTGGACACGGCTGCCGGGTTCGCGCTTCGAGAACAGGTTGCTGGCCTGGTGGGCCACCTGCCCGGCCGCCGCGCCGACGAAGCCGACGCGCAGGACAGTGTGCTGGTGCCGAACGCTTTCCGTCGCGCGGTCCAGGCCGGCTCGGATCTGCTCGTAGCCGGGACGGATGTCCTCGTGCAGCAGGTGTCCCAGCGGGGTGAGGCGTACGCTGCGGTTGGTGCGGTAGAACAGCGGCGCACCGATCTGCCGCTCCAGCTTCTTGATGGTCTGGCTTATCCGGCCGGTGCTGACGTGCAGGCGCTCTGCGGTGCGCCCGAAGTGCAACTCCTCGGCCAGGGTGAGGAACGCCTCCAGCTCCAGACGTTCCAGCACGAGCCCTCCCTGCGTCGGTCCGAGTGTTGAAGCCGGCTAAACACGGGTTCCAGTATCGCTCGTTGTTCGAGTGGTTGACGCCGGACAGGCTGGTCACAGCGACGCACAGGGACGAAGGACCTGAAGCACCGGATGCTCCGTGACATCGCAGAGCCCTGAGAACATCCACGAAGGGGAACCACCATGCGCTACCTGATCCTGCTCAAGAGCGACGGCGACTTCGGCATGCCGCCCACCGAGCTGTTCACTGCGATCGGCGAGCTCGGCGCCGAGGCCGTGGCGGCCGGCGTCTTCGTCGAGACCGGAGGCCTGGCGCCGCTGGACGGCTCGACGCTGGTCACCCTGGCCGGGGGCGAGATCACGGTCAGCTCCGAGTTCGAGCAGAGCCCGGCCGAGACCGTCGCCGCCTACACGATCTACGACGTCGAGTCGGTCGAGGAGGTCGTGGCCTGGACCGAGCGCTTCTTCGAGGTCCACCGGAAGCACTGGCCGGTGTGGAGCGGCAAGGCCGAGATCCGGCAAATCTTCAACGGTATGTGAGCCCAGAGGAAACACCATGGGAAAGATCGTCGCGCTGACCTTCCTGTCGCTGGACGGCGTCATGGAACACCCGGTCTGGACCGGCCCGTACTTCAACGCCGACCACGCCAAGTACGCCCATGGCCAACTGTTCGCCAGCGACGCCCTGCTCCTGGGCCGTATCACCTACGAGGGCTTCGCCGCAGCGTGGCCGCACTTGGAGGAGACCGAAGGCGAGTTCGCCGCCCGGATGAACACGATGCCCAAGCACGTCGTGTCCACAACGCTCGACCAAGCCGAGTGGACCAACTCCACAGTGGTGCGCGGTGACCTGGCGACCGAGGTCGCCAAGCTCCAGGAACGGTACGACAGGGACGTCCTTGTCTACGCCAGCGGCGAGCTGACGAACTCGCTGATCGAACTCGGGCTCCTCGACGAATTGAAGCTGTGGATCCACCCCGTCGTCGTCGGCACCGGTAAACGCCTGTTCCCCGAGGGCGCTGGGTTCACGTCGTGGAGGCTCGCCGCGACGACGTCCTTCAACTCCGGCGCCGTCATCCTCGACTACCGGCCTGCACCGGTCGCCGAGGAGCCGTAGAACGGAGCCTGTCTGGGCTGCGCCACCGCCGCCGTCCGCGCAAGGACGTCGGCCACGGCCGCTCTTCAACCCCGAGCCCACCGCTGCTGGACGGCTCGTGCAGGGCCTCCACCAGGCTCGGTGACCCGGCAACCCTTCCGCCGAGCCGCCGGTGTGAACCGGCGGCCCGGCGGGTTACCAGGGTCCTGCTACCTGCGGTTCGGCTGCGGTACTACGGAGACCTCCACGAGCTCCGCCTCCAGTTCCGCGATGGCCGCCGGGCTCCGCACCTTGGTCAAGACGCGCCTGTGCGGTAGAAACCTGCACACGGACGATCGGTCCCGACCGCAGCCGTGCGGCGGGTGGCGACATCGCTGCGACTCGCGCCGCGGACGGGGATCGCGGGTGGGGGCTCGCCGCAGAGGCTGGTGCTCAGCTGCCGCTGCGGAACTGGAGCCGCAGGTAGGCGTCGAAGGGCTTGGCGCCGAAGAGCCGGCGCGCGTGCACCAGGGCCTTGGCCGCGGGGGTCACGACGTAGCGGGTGCGGGGCCGAGGGGAGGTGGCCGCCGTCTCGATGACCGCGGCGACGGTCTGCGGCGGGGCGGACAGCAGCGTGGACCGGTAGGAGGCCGCCCAGGGCGGTGAGGTGGCGGCGGTTGCGGTGCCGTTCGACGGCGACGAAGGCGGCGAGTGCGACGAGGCCGAGGGCGAAGGCGACGGGAACGGGGGAGGGGCCGCTGTCCAGGCGCGTACCGAACGCGGAGAAGGGCTGCTCGAGGTGCCACCAGCCGTAGGTGCGGCCTTCGATGAGGCCGAAGACGATGCCGGTGAACCCGACGACGGACAGCACCGCTCCTGGGAGGTCGAGGCCGCGTTCGGCTCTGTCGTCGCGGCTGTCGGCGACCAGTAGCAGGACGCCTGCGGCCACCAGCGCGCCGAGCGGCAGGTTGATGCCGAACGCCCAGCGCCAGGACAGGTGGGTGGTGAGCCAGCCGCCCAGCAGCGGTCCCAGGGCGGCGGTGCCGCCGATGGTCGATCCCCAGACGGCGAACGCCTGGCCGCGTTCGCGGCCCCGGAAGGTGGCGTTGATCAGCGACAGCGAGGTGGGCAGGATCATCGCGCCGCCGAGCCCTTGGACGAGTCGGCTGCCGATCAGCACCGGCCCGCTGGGGGCCGTAGCCGCGGCGACGCTCGCCGCGACGAAGACGGCGGTGCCGGTCAGGAAGACCCGGCGTCGCCCGACCCGGTCTCCGGTACGCCCGGCCAGGAGTAGGAACGAGGCGAACACCAGGGTGTAGGTCTCCTGGACCCACTGGGCGCCGCTGGAGGTGATGTGCAGGTCATCGATGATGCTGGGGACGGCGACGTTGACGACCGTGGAGTCCACGATGATCAGCGACACGCCGAGGCTGATCGCGACCAGGCCCCACCAGCGCCGACGGCCAGCGGATGAAGCGGCGCCCGCCGGGGTGTCGGGGGCCTTGCCGGTGGTGGTCATGAACGCCTCCTTCGGGGCGGTGCTGGGGGCTGTGGGAGTCGGCCGGTTCTCCGGGGCGCGCCGGATGGGCGCGCCCCGGGCCGGGCTCACGTGGAGTCGTGGTGGGCCCTCGGTCGGGGGGTTTCGGGGCGGCCGGGCCACCAGAAGTGGCGGCCGGTCAGCAGGACGAGTGCGGGTACGAGGACGGTGCGCACCAGCAGGGTGTCGAGGAGGACGCCGATGCCGACGATGACGCCGATCTGGGTGAGGGTGATCAGGGGCAGGACGCCGAGGACGGCGAACACGGCGGCGAGCAGGATGCCGGCGCTGGTGATGACGCCGCCGGTGGAGGCGAGGGCTCGCAGGACGGCGCGTCGGGTGTCGTGGCCGGCGACGGTGCCCTCGCGGGTGCGGGCGATGAGGAAGATGTTGTAGTCGACGCCGAGGGCGACGAGGAAGAGGAAGGACAGCAGGGGGACGTTGGTGTCCAGGGCCGGGAAGTCGTAGACGGTGCGGAAGATCGTCCAGCTCGCGCCGAGGGCGGCGAAGTAGGAGGCGATGACGGTGGTGACCAGCAGCAGCGGGGCGATGAGCGCGCGGAGGAGGGCGATGAGCACGATCAGGACGATCGTGAGGACGAGGGGGACGACGATGCGGGTGTCGTGGGCGTTGGCTCGGGCGGTGTCGTAGGCCTGGGCCGTGGTGCCGCCGAGAAGGGCGTCGGCGCCGCTCACGGTGGCGATGTCGTGGCGTAGCCGCTCGATGGTGCGGTCGGAGGCGGCGGTGCCGGGGGCGTCGTCGAGGATGACGTCGGCGCGGGCCCATCGGTCGGTGCGGCTCGTCGGGGTGACGGAGGCGATGCCGGGCACCTGTCGTGCGGCGGCGGTGACCCGGTCGGCCGCGGTGGTGGTGGACAGGAGGGTGAGGGGGTCGGTGGCGCCGGCGGGCTGGACGGCGGCGAGGGTGCGCTGCCCGAGGACGGATTCGGGGGTCTTGCGGAAGGAATCGGCCTGGGCGAGCCCGGTGTTGATGCCGAGCGCGCCGGAGGCGAGGAGCAGCAGCACCGCCGTTCCGGCGAGCGCGACCCGGGCGGGGCGCTTGGCGACGCAGCGGCCGATGCGCGACCACAGGCCGCGGCGGTCGGCTGTCACCGGGGTGCCGACCTTGGGCACGAGGGGCCAGAAGAGTCGGCGTCCGGGCAGGACCAGGGCGGCGGGCAGGACGACCAGGCCGAAGAGCATCGCGGTGAGGATGCCGACGGCGCCGGCGAAGCCGAGGCCGCGGTTGCCGGTGAGTTCGGCGGCGAGGAGGGTCAGCAGGCTCAGGACGACGGTGGTCCCGCTGGCCAGGACGGCCGGGGCCGTGCCGCGCCAGGCGCGGGCCATGGCGGTGAACCGGTCCTCGGTGAGGTGGAGTTCGTCGCGGTAGCGGGAGACCAGCAGCAGGGCGTAGTCGGTGCCGGCACCGAAGACCAGGACGGACAGGATTCCGGCGGCGGACGCGTCGACCTGGACACCGGCGTGCGGGGCGAGGACACCGACGAGGATCGCGGCCGTGCGGTCCCCGGCGCCGACGACGAGCAGCGGGACCAGCCACAGGACGGGGCTGCGGTAGGTGACGATCAGCAGGACCGCGACGACCGAGGCGGTGGCGATCAGCAGGTTGGTGTCCGCGCCGGCGAAGACCTTTCCGATGTCCGTGCGGACCGCGGGCCCTCCGGTGACCTCGGCGCGCAGGGGTGCGGGCAGGTCCTGCGCGGCGACAGCTCGGATCCGGTCGACGGCGGCGGTGTTCTCCTGGTCGTCGGCTCCGGTGGGCAGGACGACGGCGACGGTCGCGACGGTGGCGTCGACGAACCTGGGGGCCGCGGCGGTGGGCGCCAGGCCCAGGGCACCGAGCGGCGTCGCGCGCCCACCGATGGCGGCCCGCTGGGTATCGGTGAGGGGGCTGTGGTCGGTGTTGCTGTAGACCACGATCGCCGGGGCGGCGGCACCGGACGGGAAGGTCTTGAGAATCTCGGCGACCTGGGCGGACTGGGACGAGGCGGGCAGGCCGGTCCCGGTTGCCTTCGTAGTGGTGGCGTCACCGGGCCCCAGCGCGAACGCCGCTGCCAGCCCGATCACGGTCAGGAGCAGGACCGTCCAGGCGGTGGCCCTCGGTCTCCCGAGGGGACCGCCGCCGGGGGACGAGTGGTCGGTGGACGGTGGCCCGGCGTGCCGGGTCGGGGAAGGGGACACGGAAACGCACCCTCGAAGTCGTTAAGTTACTTAGCGATTCTCACCGTGGCAGACTTCTCCTCATGGCGCAACACCAGTCATTCGGAGCCGGGCCGGATTCGGATTCCGGTCAGCGTGAAGCCGTGCGCCCGCATGGCGCACCGGTCGGCGACGACCTGTCCCGGGCGCTGCGCGACGTGCTCACGCTGACCCAGCTCGCCCGCGCGGTCCTGGCCGAGCGCCTGGGGATGCCGCTCACCAACGTCGAGGCCGTCGAGCACGTGATCATGGCCCGGGGTGCGGGTGAGCCGATCGGCCCGGTCGAGCTCTCGCGGCGCCTCGGTGTCACCAGTGCCGCCGGCACCCAGTCCGTCAACCGGCTGGTCTCCGAGGGCCACATGACCCGGGGCCCTCACCCGAGCGACGGCCGCCGCCAGGTCCTGGACGTCACCGACAGCGGCCTCACCCACGTGATGGGCGAACTCGCCCCACTGCTGGAACTGCTCTACGAGGCTTCCCGCGGCCTGGACGAGAGCGAGCGCGCGGCGGCGAAGCGCTACTTGGAGCAGGTCTCCGAGGCCTACCGCGCCTACCTGGCACAGAACGCCCGATAGACAGGTCAGGGGCCCGGTGTTGTCAGATCGCCCAGGCCTCCGGGGCCAATCGGTGATCCGCATGGTGCTTGCCGATTTGCCCGGGCCGACCGGTGCACCCTGGCCCTCCTCATCACCGCAGTCGGCCTTCGCCTCAGGTACGTTGGCGAGTGCCGGCAGGACGCCGTCGACGGAGTCCTGCTCCTGCGGTTCACCCTCGCCATCGGCCAGGCCCAGGACCGGCTCCACGCCGTCCACACCCTCACCCGGTAGAACGCCGGACGTTACCGCCGGCTCGCCGCTCGGCTGCGACTGGGTCCGCCCCCACCAGTGGGGGTGCCGCCGGCCGACGTGTCCGGCGGTATCGCAACCGCGGCATCAGCGCGGGCGGACACCCCTCGCCCGGCCGAGCAGCCGACACCCCTTCCGACGTAGTGCCTGCGTCGAGCCTGTCCGCCGTCAGCCGCCGAGCGGCCGTTGCGGCGGACAGCGGAGGACATCCCCGAAACGAACCCGACCTTCGCCACGGCATAGGCTTGCAAGTGCCTGCATGCACGTTCTAGGTCCGAGGTGGGCTGGTGGCGGCCCCCTCGTCCGGGTCGGCGCCCGAGCGCTGGCGGGCCACGGCGCGCGTGTTCCCGGGGAAACCGCGGGACGCGGGTCCTCGGCTGACGGGCAGCACGGCCGCTGGGCACCGCTGATGCCCGACGACGGGACTCGTCAGCCGTGGGGCGGGCCCACTACTGTGCCCAGGCGCCTGCCACGACAACGAAAGCGAGCTGAACTTTGGGTGCGGATCAGACCCGGAAGAAGATCCTCACCGCCTTCCTGGCGCTTGCGGGGGAGCAGGGCATGGCCGCGATCACCACAAAGGAGATCGCGACCGCGGCCGGTGTCAACGAGGTCACCCTGTTCCGGCACTTCGGCGACAAGGCCAACCTCGCCCTGGAAGCGGTCAAAGCGTTCAGCCCGGCAGCCCAGATCGACGCCTTCGAACCCAAGATCGACGCCAGCAGCCCCGAAACCACCATCGAGGGGCTACTGGCCTGTGTAGAGGCCCCCCGCGTCGAGGACGAACCGAAGGTCCACGCCGCCTTGAAGGCCGCCCGCGCGAACGCGGTCTGGCTGGAACGAGTGCTCCCGTCCCGCCGGTTCAGGGCCACCGGCTGAGCCAGTCCGCGCGCCGTCAGGAGAGCGATGCCACAGCACCGGCTGTCCAGCCGCCTCCAGTTCGATGAAGCCGCCTTCGGTGACGGCAGGGTAGGTAGGACGAGAACACAACGACAAACCTGGAGCTTCGCGGAACGAGCGAAGGCTACGTGGCGGCCATGGCGGCGCGAAGTGCCGTGTGGCCCTCGCGGGAGAAGTCGTCGTGGCCGTGGGCGGCAGCTGTGACGGCGATGGCGGCGGCGTCCCCGGTCCCGCACCATCGGATGAGGCGTTGTTCGTCCTCCGTGGGCTGTCGGCCGTACCCGTTGTAGAAGGCGACGGAGAGGTCGGACCGGGTACGCAGGGTGCGTTGGGTGATGCGGAGGAAGTCCCGGCCGGCGGCTTCGTAGCGGCTGGTCTCGAAGTCGATCACGGCGATCCGCACTCGGCCGCGTTCGTCGGTGTCGGCGAGGAGGTTGCGGGCGGTGAGGTCCAGGTGGGAGGGCTGGGACTTCTGCGGGGGCAGGGTCTCCAACCGGTCGATGGCGGCCAGGGCGAAGTCGAGTTCGGCGGTGGTGAGGGTGGCGAGGTCGAGACGGATGCCGGGCAGTGCGGTCATGAGCAGCACTCGGGCGTCCTCGTCGGCGTCGACCAGTTGGGGTGCCGCGGTGTCGAGGGCGGGAGTCCAGGTGTGCAGTGCGTGCAGCTCGCGGGTGAAGCAGTCCGGGTGGCTGTTCGCCTTGAGGACGAGGTGCTGGCCTGAGGGGCGGCGCAGGAGGCGGACGGTCGCGGTGGTGCCGGGCCAGCTGAGGTCGGCGACGACCTCGGCCGGCCCGGTGAGGCGCGCTGTCGCCTCGGAGACGGTGGTGGTCACAGGGCGCCGATGGTCTTCAACGCCTGGTCGGCGACCTGGCGGGGGGTGAGGTGGGTGGTGTCGATGACCTCGGTGTCGGCGGCGAGCCAGCCGTCGTACGCCTCGGTGTAGACCGGCTGCTTGCGGCGGCGGAAGGCGCGGACCTTCTCGCTGCGCGCCTCGTCGTCGGGGAACTCGACGCTGGCGTCGATGCGGGCGCTGACGGTGTCCGGGTCGGCGTGGAGCAGGAGGTGCTGGAGCGGGATGCCAGTGGCCCGGATGGCACCGTGGATCTCGGCGGCGTAGGGCTGGCGCAGCAGGGTCATCGGGATGATCACCGGGTGGCCGTCGTTCTCCCGGTGGCAGTGGACGGCGAACTGGGCGACGAGGGGGCGCCAGGCCGGGTTGTCCTGGAAGTCCTTGTACTTGCCGGGGAAGACCTGGCGCAGGAGGAAGCCGGGCGCAAGTGGACGGCGAGCAGGCCGTGTTCGGGGCCGTCGACGGTGAGGGTGAAGGTCTGGCCGGGGTGGACGGCGGTGTGGGCGTGGACGGTCGGCGGGGGCTGGCCGGCGGGGTGGCTGTGGGCGGGCCCGCAGCGTGGGCAGGTGGCGGCGATGCGGTCGCGGGGGCCGAGCACGCTGGTGAGGTGCTCCGCGGTCAGCGGCATCGCGCAGTGCGGGCACGGCGAAGCCGGTGCTCGCCGACCGAGGTGTCCAACGCGAGCAGCACCCGCGCCCGCCTGATCATCGACGCGCTGCGGACCCCCGTCGTCGTCACCCGCACCAACGCCCGACGATCTTCGGCACTCAACGCAACCGGATACTTCTTCTGCGAGGACACGGCACCCCTGCCAGCCGAACGGAAGCGACATGGGAGCCAGCCCGACCCCAACTCCACCAAGAAGAACAATACTTAGTCGCGACGAGCTACTAGGAAGGAAGCGTGCTCGGCATGGCACACCAGTACCCGGCGTCGGCCGCGGCGATCGAGGCAGCCGCAGCTCACTTCAGGGCGCTTGAGGAGCTGTTCACGGCGATCGTGGATGACCAGGGTTTGGCCGTGATTCAGTGGAACGGGCTTAGGGGTTACTCGGACCTCAAGTGCGTCGATGGGCATATTTTCACGGTCATAGCCATGAACCTGCTGCTTGACGGAAGCCGCGGGTATCGCACACCCGGCCAACCGTTGTGCTCCGAATGCTGCTACGCAGATGAGATCGCCTCCCGCCGCAGCGCGCTTCTTGCGCTCGCAGAGAAGCAGCACGTGACGCTGAAACCGACCGGCGGGCAGGCCGACGAATCCCACGATGAGCTGTTCGATGCCGTATGCGAGGCCGGACATGCCTCCACCGTGCACGGACGTCATCAAAGCGTTCTTCGCGGGAGCCTCCTGTGCCGTACGTGCTGGGAGGAGGAGGATTACCGGAAGCTCTTGTCTCGTGCGGCGGATCTCTGCGCGGAGACTGAGGCTCGGATCATCCGGAGCAACTTCGGAGAGAAGGCTGACACGGTTCACGTCCAATGCCGCCGGAACCACACTGTGGTGATCTTCAGCAATTACCCCTCGTACGGCAAGACCGAGTTCCGTCCATCCTTCTGCGGGGCGTGTAACAAACTGGACCTGCTTGCCGAGTTCTCGGACAAGGCGAAGGGCTTCGGTATGACCGTGCTTGCCACCGAGTGGAAGTCGGCCAACGCCGCATACCCCGCCATGTGCTTCATGGGGCATGAGTTCGCGCTCCGGCCAACAGGGAAGCGCTGGTCTTGCCCCGAGTGCCCCCCGGGAACGTACGGCCACGCGAATCCGGCTCACGATGTCTACTACGTCGTGAGCGGTCGGGACCTGGTGACGGATGCGTACACCGTTAAGCCTGGTATCAGCTCGGGCACCGGATACAGGCGGCTGGAGCAGCACAAGGAGGATGGCCTGACTGCGCAGCACCTTCGGATGATCGGGCTCCCTGCCGGAGCCGCGAGGGAGCTGGAGCAGCACGTCTTGGCCGGGTTGGACGGGGAGGGGTGGATTTCCATCCGGGGGGTCGAGTACTTCCCGGTGGACGCCCGCGAGATGGTCATGGACCTGGCCGGTGGGTGGTTCGCCGACCAGCCGGGGCTCGGTGCGCGCGACGTGATTGTAGACGTGGACGAGATCCTCGACGCCGGCCCCGAAGCTGCCGACGTCCTCGATCTCGACGCGGGCGCTGCTGTGGTGTCTGACATCGAAGAGGTCGGCCCCAACGCTCTGGACGCAGTCACGCCCGAGCAGAGCGTACCGGTCGATGATGGCGCCGCAGCCTTGGCGAAGCGTGCCGCCTACCTGGCCAAGCTGGAGAAGTTGAACGCGCGGTTCTCGGCGCGCGGCACCGCCTGACTCCACATCACCCAGGCCCGGCTGCGAGGAGCAGCCGGGCCTTCGGCTGTCCGGTGCCGTACCGGGGCTGGACCCCGGGTCCATGGTTCGGCCCCCGCGCACTAGCGAACCCGGGTGCATAATGTGACCAGCCGCTGGCGGTGAGGCCGGGTCTCAAACGGAACCAGCCACGTCGGCGGAACGATCGCTGGCGGTAGGCCGGATCCCAACCTGACGGGAGCAGCCGAGCCGCGCGACAGGTCGCCTGGCGTAGGCCGGACCCCGTGAACACCACCGGGAGTCCGCCGTGTCCAACACCCCAACTGACCTCGCCCGAGCGGCCCGAGCAGCGCATCTAGGCGTAATACCGGTGATTTAGGTTGCTTTCCGGCGGGTCGGGCTGGTCTTGGTCGGCCCGACCAGCGTCACGGTGGGAACGTCCGGGCGAGGCGGGTTGTAGTGGTGTCCGCATTTCAGGGCCCAGTTGGACATCTTGCGTTTGATGACGCGGGGATTGGCGCGCAACCGCCGTGGCGGCAAGAGCCGTTCAGCGATCTCGCGGAGGCTGTGTGTGACGGCGCGGGCGAGCCGGGAGGGGGGAAAGAGCAGTCTGGGTGGTGACCTGGTGGCGGACGACCCGAAGGGTGCGGACGAAGGAGATTCGGTCGGGATCGTGCCCGGCCCGCTCAAATTCTGTGGTCCCGAAACGTGTGACAGACGGGTCCGCCAGTACGTTCGGTGAATGGTGCACGTGGAGAATGCTGCGGGATCTGGGGTGTCCGCCTTCCTGTACAGCGGCACCGTTCAGGCGGTGCCGCTGTTGTGTGCGGAGTTCTCGTATCCCGTGCGCCCCTGGAAGGCCACGAAGGTCTGGCTGTCTACGCCGCAGGTCAGCTATGGTGCCAGAGTGTTCCGCCCGTCTGGCTGGGCGACAATTCGTCGGTGATGAAGAAGGTCATCGAGCGGTTGTACGCCTGCTCGTCGATCCTCAACTCCGAAGGGCAGTACGCCTACTACGGCCGGGTCGGCGGCTGTCTGATCACCGGCAACGAGGACGGTGCCAAGCACTGCGCGATGAACGTGCTCTACAGCCTCCAGCACCTCGGCTACACCGTCCCCCCGCAGGCCGATGCCGGCTGGGTCGGGGAGGCCGGCCCGGGCCCGTCCTACCTGGACCCGGGCTCCGGCGGCCCGCAGAACGACTTCACCAACCGCAACACCACCTTCATGACCTGGAGCCAGCTCCACCTGGCGAGGATGCTCAAGGACGCCGGCGGCATCCCGGCCCACGGCAACCAGCGTTCCGCGTGGGACGCCGGCTGCCGTTTCGACTTCGAGAACCCCGAGCACCGCTGACCTGTCTGAACCGAGGCACAGCGGCCGGGTCGTCTCCTGCTGATGCCGTTCGTGGCCGATCAAGCCCAGCCCACGAATCACGCACCAGCCCGTCAGAAGAACACTCCGCACCGCAGCAGCACGTTCGCGTACGGCCGGGCCTCCCCGGTGCGCACCACCAGGCGCGCCCCCGTGCTGAGCTCCTTGAGCGTTTCGTGCGGCACGTAGGCCAGTTCGGCGAAGGTGCCGGTCAGCAGTTCGTCCGCGGCGGGGTTCGCTTCCCGTACCTCCTGCGCCGTGAGCGCCCCCTCGACCACCAACTCGTCGAGGAGTCCGGCCAGTACGTCCTCGAACGACGGGATCCCCGCCCGGAACGCGAGGTCGACCACTCGGGGTCCGTCCGGAACCGGCATCCCCGCGTCGCACAGGAGTACCTGGTCACCGTGTCCCAACTCGGCGATGGCTCCGGCGAGATGGCGATTCAGAATCCCGCCCTTCTTCACAGCGCCTCGACCTCCTCGGTGGTGGGGAACGACTCCTGGGCCCCCCGCCGGGTCACGGCGACGGCGCCCACCCGAGCGGCGTACGCGGCGGCCTCCACGAGCGAGGCGCCCGCGCCCAACTTCCAGGCCAGTGCGGCCGTGAAGGAATCACCGGCACCGGTCGTGTCGACGGCGTCGACCTTCACCGGCGCGACCCGCACGGCCTCCTCCTCGGCGGACGCCACCAACGCGCCCTCCGAACCGAGTGTCACCACGACCGATGCGGGTCCGCTCGCGAGCAACTCCCGTGCCCATGCGGCGGGATCGTCGCCGACGGTCCCGCCGCCCAGGATCACCCGGGCCTCGTGCTCGTTGACGATCAGCGGGTCGCAGGCCGCCAGGACCTCGGCCGGCAGCGGCTGCGGCGGCGAAGGGTTCAACACGAACCTCGTGCCGGACGGCAGTTGGCGTACGACCTCCACGACCGACTCCAACGGGATCTCCAACTGTGCCGAGACCACCCGCGAGGCGTGGAGCAGGGGCCCGGCGGCCCGGACGTCCTCCGGCGTGAGCCGCCCGTTCGCGCCGGGCGACACCACGATGCTGTTGTCCCCCGAAGGGTCGACGGTGATCAGCGCGACGCCGGTCGGGGCCCCGCCCACCAGGACGCCCTCCGTGTCGACCCCCGCGTTCTGCTGCGACTCCAGCAGCAGCCGCCCGTTGGCGTCGTCCCCGACCCGCGCGAGCAGCGCCGTGCGCGCCCCGAGCCGCGCGGCGGCGACCGCCTGGTTGGCCCCCTTGCCGCCGGGATGGACGGCGAGGTCCGACCCGAGCACCGTCTCCCCGGCTGCGGGCCTGCGCTCGACACCGATCACGAGATCGACGTTGGCCGAACCGACGACCAAGACGTCGTAGTCGTAGTCGTAGTCGTACATGAAGCTCCCCAATCAAGTAATCCGGAACGGGGCAGCCGGAGCCCCGCATCCGCGGGCACCCCGGCCACCCCTTTCCCCGTCTCAGCCGCTGAACCCGGCCACGTTCTCCTTCGTGACCACCTTCACCGGCACCTTGATGGTCGCCTCGACCTTCTCACCCCTGATCGCCTTGACCGCGTTGTCCACGGCGATCTTCCCGAGCTGCGACGGCTGCTGGGCCACGGAGGCGTACAGCGTCCCCTGCTCGACCGCCTTGAGCCCGTCGGGAGTTCCGTCGAAGCCGACGACCTGCACGGATCCGCCGGCCTTGGACCCGAGCGCCTTCGCCGCGCCGAGCGCCATCTCGTCGTTCGCGGCGATGACGCCCTGGACGTCCGGGTGCGCCTGGAGCAGGTTCGACATGACGTCGAGACCCTTCGTCCGGTCGAAGTCGGCCGGCTGCTGCGCGACGACCTCGATCCCCGGGTACGCCTCCAGTCCCTTGGCGAAGCCCTCGGCCCGCTCGCGCGCGGCGGAGGTACCGGCCAGCCCCTGGAGGACCACGATCTTCCCGCTGCCACCGAGCTTCTCGGCGAGGGCCTTCGCGGCCTGCGCACCGCCGGCGACGTTGTCGGAGGCGACCAAGGCGTTCACCTCGGCCTTGTTGACGCCCCGGTCGACGGCGATGACCGGGATCCTCGCCGCGCCGGCGGCCTGCACGGAGTTGCTCGCCGCGTCGGAGTCCACCGGATTGACGACGATCGCCCCGAGCTTCGAACTGGTGAAGTTCTGCAGCTGGTTGGCCTGCTGCGAGGCGTCGTTCTGCGCGTCGGTGACCGTCAGGTCCACGCCCAGGCTCGCAGCCTCGGCCTGCGCACCCGCCCGGATCTGCACGAAGAACGGGTTGTTGAGCGTGGAGAGCGAGAGACCGATCTTCTGGGTGCCGGACTTCGGATCGCCGTGCAGCAACGACGTCGCACCCACGATCGCCACGGCGACGACGGCCGCGAGCCCGTACGTGGCGGCCTGCTTGCCCCGTCCGCCGCCGGGTGCCCCGATCGCCGTGGGCGCGGCCCCGGCCTTGCGCCGCACGGTGTCGAGCAGCACCGCCAGGGCGATGACGACACCGATGACGACCTGCTGCCAGAACGCGGAGACGTTCAGCAGGTTCAGCCCGTTGCGCAGCACCGCGAGGATGAGCGCGCCGATCAGCGTCCCCGACGCCTTGCCGGTACCCCCGGAGAGGGAGGCGCCGCCGATGACGACGGAGGCGATGGCGTCGAGCTCGTACCCGGTGGCGGCCTGCGGCTGCGCGGAGGAGAGCCGGGAGGCCAGGACGACACCGGCGACCGCGGCGAACACACCGGACAGCGCGTAGATCGCGAGCTTCTGCCTGGACACCCGCAGACCCGAGAGCCGGGCCGCCTCCTCGTTGCCGCCGATGGCGTACATGGAGCGGCCGATGTACGTACGGCCGAGGACGAACGCCGCGATGAGTCCCATGGCCACCATGACGAGCACCGGCACCGGCAGCCACCCGCCGAGCGTGTCGCCCAGGTGGGAGACCGAGCCCGGGAACGCGATCGGCGAGCCGTCCGAGATCACCAGTGCCAGACCACGCCCCACCGACAGCATCGCGAGCGTCGCGATGAACGGCGGCAGCTTGCCGTACGAGATCAGGAAACCGTTCACCAGGCCGGCGGCCACACCCGTCGCCAGTGCCAGCAGCACCGCGAGGACCACCGGCACTCCGTGCGCCGTGGCGCTCCACCCCAGCACCGTCGCCGACAGCGCGGCCACCGAACCGACCGACAGGTCGATGCCCGCCGAGACGATCACGAAGGTGACACCGAAGGCGAGGACGGCGGTCACGGCCGCCTGGACACCGACGTTGAGCAGGTTGTCGGTGGTGAGGAAGTCGCCCGACAGCGCCGACATGGCGATGACGAGGACGATCAGCGCGGTCAGTGCGCCGTTGTCGAGCAGCAGACGGCGCAACGCCGCGGCGCCACCGGCGCCCGTACCGCTCTTGAGCGTTTCAGCGGCCACGGGGGGCCTCCAGTTCGGTAGGGGGATTGCTCACGGCCAGCGACATGACCGCGTCCTGCGTGGCCTCGTCGGCGGACAGCTCGCCCGCGATCCGGCCCTGGGCCATCACCAGCACCCGGTCGCTCATCCCGAGCACCTCGGGCAGATCGCTGGAGATCATGAGGACGGCGGCCCCGGCCGCCGTCAGTTCGTTGATGAGCTGGTAGATCTCGACCTTGGCGCCGACGTCGATGCCGCGGGTGGGCTCGTCGAGGATCAGCACCTTGGTGTCGGCCAGGAGCCACTTGCCGATGACGACCTTCTGCTGGTTGCCGCCGGACAGCGTGCGCACCTGCTGACCGAGCCCGGCCATCCGTACGCCGAGCTGCCCGGCGATCCGCGCGGCGGCGAGGTGCTGGGCCTTGAGGTCGACGATCCCGGCTCGGGCGGCGGACCTGAGGGTGACGAGTCCGAGGTTCTCCTCCACCGACTGGTCGAGCACCAGCCCCTGACCCTTGCGGTCCTCCGGTACCAGCCCGAGTCCCGCGGTCATCGCGGCGCCGATGTCGTGCCGCTTCAAGGAGGCCCCGGCGACGCGGACCGAACCGCGGTCGTACGGATCGGCTCCGAAGACCGCCCGGACCACCTCGGTACGACCCGCCCCGACCAGCCCCGCGACGCCGACGACCTCGCCGGCCCGCACCTCGAAGCTGACGTCGTGGAAGACACCGTCCCGGGACAGCCCCTCCACGGACAGCAGAGCGGTGCCCGGGACGGCGCGCTCGCGCGGGTACTGCTGCTCGATGGACCGGCCCACCATCAGCCGGACGAGCTCCTCCTCCGGTGTGGAGGCAGGCACCTGCCCGACCGACCTGCCGTCCCGGATGACCGTGACGCGGTCCCCGAGGGCGGCGATCTCCTCCAGGTGGTGGGTGATGAAGACGATCCCGACGCCGTCCTCGCGCAGCTTGCGCACGATCGCGAACAGCTTCTCGACCTCCTCGGAGGTCAGCACGGCGGTCGGCTCGTCCATGATCAGAACCCGCGCGTCCAGGCTCAGCGCCTTCGCGATCTCGACCATCTGCAGGCGCGCGATGCCGAGTTCGCGCACCCGCGCGCGGGGCGACACGCTGACGCCGACGCGCTCCAGGAGCTCCGAGGCGTCCGCCTCCATCCTCCTCCGGTCGATCATCCCGAACCGGCGCGGCTGGCGCCCGAGGAAGATGTTCTCGGCGACCGTCAGGTCGGGGACGAGGTTGAACTCCTGGTAGATGGTGGCGATCCCGAGTCGCTCGGAGTCCTGCGCACCATGGATGCGGACCTCCTCACCACCGACCAGGACGCGGCCCTCGTCGGGTGTGTGGGCACCGGACAGCGTCTTGATCAGGGTGCTCTTTCCCGCGCCGTTCTCACCGAGCAGCACATGCACCTCGCCCCGCCGCAGGTCGAAGTCGACGCGGTCCAGCGCGACCACCCCGGGGAAGGTCTTCCGAATGCCCTCGATGCGCAGCAACTCGTCCGGGTCGCTCACGACTGGCTCCTGTTCGTCACGGGGGTCTCGGTCATGGGGGTCTCGGTGACGGGGGTCTCGCCGCACGAGCGGCGAACGACGAGCCGGGCAGGGAGCGTCACGGATCGCGGCGTCCGCCCCTCGATGCGGTCCACGAGCGCGCGCACGGCGGCCCGGCCCAGCTCGCCCGTGGGTTGGGCGATCGCGGTGATCGGCGGGTCCGTGTGCACGAACCAGCGGATGTCGTCGAACGCGGCGAGCGCGATGTCGTCCGGCACGCGCAGACCACGGGCGCGCACGGCGTCCAGGGCCCCCAGCGCCATCAGGTTGTCCGCCGCGAACACGACCTGCGGGGGCTCGGCGAGGTCGAGGAACCGCTCGGTCGCCCGCCGGCCGCTGGCGGCCTGGAAGTCACCCTGGCCGATGTACTGGTCCGGCAGGTCGAGGCCGCACTCCGCCAGCGCCTCGCGGAACGCCTCCACACGCTCCTGCCCGGTCGTGGTGGCCGCCGGCCCGGCGATGATCGCCAGCCGCCGGTGCCCCAGCCGGTGCAGGTGCACGACGAGGTCCCGTACGGCACCCCGCCCGTCCGCCCGCACCACCGGCACGTCGACGCCGGGGATCCACCGGTCCACGAACACCATCGGTGTCCCGGCCCGGGCGGCGTCCAGCATGAGCGGCGACCCGCCGTCGGTGGGCGAGACCAGCAGTCCGTCGATACGGCGGTCCAGCAGCGTCCGTACGTGGTGGTCCTGCAGGTCCGGCCGCTCGTCGGCGTTCCCGATGATCACGCTGTACCCCAGTGCCCGCGCCTCTTCCTCCACGGACCGCGCGAGCTCGGTGAAGTACGGGTTCAGTACGTCGCTGATCACGAGGCCGAGGGTGCGGGTCTGGTCGGTGCGCAGCGACCGTGCCACGGCGTTGGGCCGGTACCCGAGCGACGCGACGGCGGCCAGCACCCGCGCCCGCGCGTCCTCGCTGACCGAAGGGTGCTCATTCAGGACACGCGAGACAGTGGCGACGGACACGCCTGCCTCGGCGGCGACGTCCTTGATGCTCGGCACAGTCGCTCCACCTCCTCGTGGAATCGATTACATCGATGTGTTCCCACGATTGGAATCGATTACATGCCCGCAGGGCAAGCCTTGAGCGGATGGCTGAAACCTGATCGTGATGAACGCCGCGCCGGTGCCTCCGCCGGACGTGGAGCCGGGCGGTGAGCCGCCGCCGCTGGGCGGGGCTGGGCCCGGGAGTACGGTCCCGGAACGGGGCAGGAGCGGGAGTGCGGTCCCCGTTCCGGTGGGTGACGCCCGGTGACGGGTGCGCTCCGTAGTGTCGGGGGCGTGACCTGGTGGTTCGTCCGCCGTCACCGTCGACTCCCGTTTCCCGTGCCGCCCCCGCGGTGCCGCTGTCCAAGGAGCCTGTCCATGGCCGATCGTCACTTCCTCCACCGCTTCGACTCCTCCGCTCCCACCGGCGACGGCGGGCCGGGGTACGGGCCGGCCCGGTGGGGCCGGCAGGAGGCGGCGATGGCCGGGATCGGCCGTGCGGGCCTGTCCCGGCGGCGGGTGCTGACGGCGGGTGCGCTGGCCGGGGCGACGCTCCTGAGCACCGGTCTGTCGGGGGGCAGGGCCTCGGCCGCGTCCGCGCCGGCGATCTTCTACTCGCCGCACCAGGACGACGAGGTGCTGGGCCTGGCCGGGTCGATCCTGGAGCACAAGGCGGCCGGACGGCCCGTGTACCTGGTGCTGGTGACACTGGGTGAGAACGACGGGCTGGCGAGGCTCATGAACGAGAAGGACCAGAACGGCGACCAGCTGGACTGCGAGCTGCGCGCGATGGACCACTGCATTGCCCGCGGCCCGCACGGGCTGAACTGGCCGACCGGCGCCGCCAGTGACAGCGTGATCGTGCCGGCCCGGACCGCGGAGTTCATGGCCTCGGCCGCCGTCCTCGGCGTCGACAAGGTGATCAACCTGAAGATCTCCGACTCCGCGTGGAACGGGGACGACGCCTTCAAGAAGTTCACCAAGACGGTCAAGTCGAAGATCGCGTCCATCGCGGATCAGTACCCGGGCGCCTCGCACAAGTTCACCGCGGGCTGGCTGGAGGTCAGCGCGACCCACAAGGCGATCTCCGACGCGGCCGTGCAGCTGGCGAGGGAGGGCAAGCTCACCGATGTGCGCTTCAACTTCGTCTACGCCTACGACCACAAGCCGTCCTTGCGCGGCAACGGCGCCGCCTACGTGCTGAACATCCCCGACGCCCACATGAGGACGAAGCGCGACGCCATGGCCTGCTACAACGCCTGGAAGCCGTCCAAGAACTTCTACGCGCTCGGCTACCACAGCGCCTGGCGGAAGCTGGAGCCCGCATCGGCCGACCCGCGCGAGTACGTCTTCGCCCTCCCCAACGGCGACTACCGGTACGGGGACATCGGCCGCAAGGAGGGCGGCTACGACGGCGAGCCGCGGTGGGAATGGTCCTGACGGACCGCCGGCCGGGCCGTCGAGCGCCGCGGCACGCCTTGACTTCGAGAATCCCGAGCACCGCTGGATCCCGCCGCAGCGCTGCCGGAGACCGTCCGCACGGTCTCCGGC
>NZ_JBHYGR010000038.1:21516-27428 GCF_042738155.1 Kitasatospora sp. NPDC059088
TTTCGGTGTGGTGTGGTTTGTTTTTTTGTTTCCAGAGGGGCACGGGCGGGCCGAGCCCGACGTCCTGCCCCCCCCCGCCCGGTGCGGTCGTGGACCGGTACGGCGGGTCCGCTCCGGCTACGTGGGCGAGGGTTTGAGCGCTTGGTGTCCTTGGCGCCGGGTGCCGTCGCCTACGAGGAGGCCCTGCGGCACACGGCCCACCCGGAGGAGATCCAGCGGCCGCACGCCCCGGTCGGCCGCGCCTGACCGTTCCGAACGGTGGCGCGCCGACCGCGTACCGGGGCCGGTGACCGGGTTCAGCGGCCGGGGGCGGTGCGGGGCGGGGTGGGGAGGACGCGGAAGGAGAGGCCCGCCGCGGTGAGGCGGTCGATCAGGGGGCGGCCCATGGCGACCGCCGTGGTGAGTTGGCCGGCCAGCGGGGGCAGGTCGTCGTAGGCGAGGCAGAGGGCGGACTCGGCGAGCATCTTGGCCGTCTCCTGGTAGCCGGGGTCGCCGCCGGTGACCTCGGTGAGGAGGGTGCGGCCGTCCTGGGCCCGGGCGGCGAAGCGGACGGCGAACCAGGAGCGGGCCCGCTGTTCCGGGCCCGGGCCGTCGCCGGGTTTGCGCAGCCGCTCCAGGGCGTGGCGCAGCGCGGGGAGTTGGGCGGCGAGGGCGAGCGCCGCGACGGCGCCGAGGCCGGCGAGGGCGACCGGCAGCCTGCGTACCGCCGCGTAGTGGGCGTAGCCGAAGTCCGGTCCGTACGCGTCCAGTGCGGCGGCCGAGCGGGACACCACCTGGGGGTCGATCGTGGGCAGCGGCACGGCCCAGGCGCGGGCGGCCCGGGAGCGGTGCGGCAGGCCGGCGGGGGTGCGGACCAGCCGCCCCTTCGGTCGGGGCTCGACCGCGCGGCGGGCGCGGGCGGCCCGGGCCATGGCCCGCGGCCGGGAGAGGGCCGTGAGCGCGGAGGCGAAGGTGCCGCCGGAGACGGTGCCGCCGACGCGGACGAAGCCCTCGACGGAGAGCCGGGCCACCGGGCCGCTGCGGCGCACCAGTTCGTCGACGGTGAAGAGCACGCCGAGGTCGTGCGGCACCGAGTCGAAGCCGCAGGCGTGCACCAGCCGGGCGCCGCTGGCCACCGCCCGCTCGTGGTGGCGGAGGTACATCCGGTCGACGAACTCCGGCTCGCCGGTGAGGTCCACGTAGTCGGTGCCGGTGTCCGCGCAGGCCGCTACCAGCGGCTCGCCGTGCCGCAGGTAGGGGCCGACGGTGGAGACCACCACCCGGGCCGAGCCCGCCACCTGGCGCAGCGCCCGGTGGTCGGCGGCGTCGGCCACCAGCAGCGGGAGGTCCGCGCAGCGCGGGTCGATCCGGGTCAACCGCGCCCGGACGGCGGCGAGCCTGCGCTCGTCCCGCCCGGCGAGGGCCCAGCGGCAGCCCTCGGGCGCGGCCCGGGCCAGGTACTCGGCGGTGAGACCGCCGGTGAACCCGGTGGCGCCGAACAGGACGAGGTTGTACGGGCGGGGCTCGGCCATCAGCGTTCCCTACTCACGGGTAATCGACTGCGCCACGTTAGGAGCCCGGCATGGCACTGTCAACGGTCCCGCTCCGAGCGCCGGGCCGGAGTCAGAGCACGTCCGCGAGGAACTGCCGCAGGCGCGGGCTGCGCGGTGCGTCGAAGACCGCCCCCGGTGGGCCGGACTCGACCACCACCCCGCCGTCCATGAAGGCGACGGTGTCGGAGACCGAGCGGGCGAAGCCCATCTCGTGGGTGACCACCACCATGGTCATGCCCGCGCGGCCGAGGTCGGCCATCAGGGACAGGACGCCCTTGACGAGTTCCGGGTCCAGGGCCGAGGTCGCCTCGTCGAAGAGCATCACCTGGGGCTCCATGGCCAGCGCGCGGGCGATCGCCACCCGCTGCTGCTGGCCGCCGGACAGCCGGGCGGGCCGGACGTCGGCCTTGTGCCGCAGGCCGACCAGGTCGAGTTGGCGCAGGGCGGTCCCGGTCGCCTCCTCGCGGGAGAGGCCCCGGAGCTTGCGGAGCGGGAGGGTGAGGTTGCGCAGCACGCTCAGGTGCGGGAAGAGGTTGAACTGCTGGAAGACCATGCCGACCTGGCGGCGCAGCAGGTCGGGGTCGCGGTGCAGGACGCTCTCGCCGTCCAGCAGGACGTCGCCGCGGTCGGGCTCCAGCAGGCGGTTGATCGTGCGCAGCAGGGTGGACTTGCCGGAACCGGAGGGACCGATCACGGAGAGGGTGTGTCCCGAGGGGACGTCGAGGTCCACGCCGCGCAGGATCGGGGTGCCGCCCAGGGACAGGTGGAGGTCCCGGGTGGCCAGGCTGACCGGGGAGAACGGCGTGCGGGTGGCGGTGCCGGCGGCCGTCGTGGTGGTGCCGGCGGACTCGGTGGGGCGGTGGTCAGACACGTGCCGCTCCTTCGGACGCGGGGGCGGGCTCGGGCGAGGGCCGGGCCTCGGAGGGGGAGGGGGCGGCTGGTGCGCCGCGCCCGTGGCGGAGCCGCCGGTCGATCACGTTGACCAGATGCGTCAGCGGCACGGTGAGCAGGAGGTAGAACAGGCCGGCGAGCACCAGCGCGGACTCGTTGCCGGTGGTGGCGGCGGAGTCCTGGCCGATCCGGAAGAGGTCGCGCTGATCGGCCGTCAGGCCGAGGAAGTAGATCAGGCTGGAGTCCTTGATCAGCGAGATGAGCTGGTTCACCCAGGCCGGCAGCACCCGCCGGACGCCGAGCGGGAGGATGATCAGCCGCATCGCCGCCGCGTACGAGAAGCCGAGCGCGCGCGCCGCCTCGAACTGGCCCGCCTCCACGCTCTGGATCCCGGAGCGGAAGATCTCCCCGAAGTAGGCGGCGGCGATCAGGGACAGCGCGAGGACTCCGAGCGGGTACGGGTCCGGCCCCCAGATCTCCATCCCCTGCGGGGCCAGCCCCACGCCGATCAGCAGGATGGTGACCGCGGCCGGAAGACCGCGGAACACGTCGGTGTAGACCCGGGCGGGCCAGCGCAGCCAGCGCGTCCGGGCGATGCCGGCCACTGCCAGCAGCAGCCCCAGGACGGTGCCGATGACGGCCGAAGTCACCGCGAGGATCAGCGTGTTGGGCACGCCGGTGGTGAGCAGGTCGGAGATCGCGGAGCGCATCGATCCCCAGTTGAAGAACGTCTCCGCCAGCGTGCCCAGCTGGTCCACGTCGGCCTCCTTGTCGTCCGGTTCGGGGGTGAGGGGGTGAGGGGGTGAGGGGGTGAGGGGCGAGGTCAGGGAGTCGGGGACGCGCCGGCCGGTGCACCCGTGGTCGGGGCCGCCTTGACGGGCGGGTAGGCGACCGAGCCGTTGCCGGGCTTGAAGCCGTCCGGCACCGGGCGTCCCGGGTAGTACTGCTCCTGGAGGCGGGTCCAGGTGCCGTCCGTGATCACCTCGTCGAGGGCCTTGTTCAGCGCGGCGAGCAGTTCGGGGCGGTTCTGGGCGACGGCGAAGGCGGTCGGCGCGGAGCTGAGCTGCTTCTGGGCGAGGACCACCTTGCCGCCGCTGTCCTGGGCGCTCTTCTCGCCGATCTCCGCGGGCGAGATCCAGGCCTCGGCCGTCCCGGCCTTGAGCTGGTTCAGCGCGCCGTTGTAGTCGGGCACGCGCACCGGGTTGAGGTTGTTCTTGGTCGCGTAGTCGTCCTGGACGGTCCCCTGGACGACCACGACGCGCTTGCCCGCCAGCTGGTCGAAGGCGGTGATCGGCGAACCGGCGGGGACGTCCAGGCCGAAGTAGCCGAAGTCGTAGCCGTTGGTGAAGGCCACCGTCTTCTTGCGGGCCTCGGTGACGGTGATGGACGAACTGCCCACGTCGAACTTGTGGTTGGCGACCTGGGACAGCAGCGACGAGAAGTCCGTCGCCGCGAACTCCACCTTGAGGCCGGCCTTGGCGGCGACGGCGGTGAACAGGTCGTTGTCGAAACCGGTGAACTTGCCGTCCTTGAGGTACACGTTCGGCGGCGCGTCCGAGAGGGTGCCGACGCGTATCGTCCCGGGAACGGACAACTGGTACGGATTGTCGGCGGACTTCGCGCCCGAGGAGCTGCCGCCGCAGGCGGTGAGCGAGGCCAGGGAGGCGAGAACGGCGAGAGTGGTGACGAGAACCCGGCGCGGGCCCATGGAGGCTCCAGAGGTGTGGTGGTGAGGGGAGGCGCCGCCGACCGGCCCGGCCTGGGTTCGGCCCGAGGTCGGTCCGGTCCGATCCGGTCCGGGACGTACGGGGACCGGGGGCCGGGACCGGGAAGGACCGGGGCAGGGCGGACGGCAGCGCACGACCGCACGGATCGAGGCGGTCGCGAAAAGGGCGAGCGGAAGGAAGGAAGTGAAGTGAAGAAAGGGAACGGAGGGACGCGGGCGCCCGGCGTCAGAGCCGGAAGAGGGCGTGCGTCAGCAGCTGGGGCGACAGCTCATCGCCGTCACACGGCGCAGGTCGATGTGCCTGCGCGAAACGAGGTATCCAGCCATGCGGGCACTATGCGTGGTGATCGTCGGCGGAGTCAAATCCTCCGCCGACGCCACGGCCTCACAGTTCGCGGATGACGCGCCTGGTCAGCGCGTACCCGAACGCGCCCGTCAGGCACAGTCCGGTCGTCGCGAACACCCCGCGGGCCCCGAAGGCGTCCACGGCCGCGCCGGCCGCGATCACCGAGAGCGGGAAGACCCCCAGCGCGCAGAAGGTGATCGCCGCCATGACCCGGGCCAGCAGCGCGGGCGGAGTGCCGCGCTGCACGCCGGTGACGACCAGGACGTTGGTCACGGTGCTGGCGCCGCCGGCCAGGAAGAGCAGCAGCACGGCGCCGACCAGGCCGGTGAACGGCACCAGGCCGATCGCCGCACCCATCACCAGGCCGGAGAGCATCGCCGTACGGCCGCGCGAGCGCAGTTCGGTGAGGCCGGCCGCGAAGAGGCCGCCGACCAGCGCGCCGCCGGTGAAGGCGGCCAGCAGCAGGCCGAGCCCGACGGCGCCGGCGCCGAAGCCGTGGGTGGCCAGGGTCGGCAGGGCGACCCGGGTGGCGCCGCCCACCGTCAGATTGGCGATCACCGTCACCGTCAGCACCGCGCGCAGCAGCGGCGACTCCCGCAGCAGGGTACGGAAGTTCCTTGGTACGGAGGCGCGTTCGGAGATCGGGCCGGGCGGGGCGACCGGGCTGCCGCGACCGATCAGCAGCAGCGTCGCCGCCGACACGGCGAAGGTCGCCGCGTCCAGGCCCAGCGCGGCGGCCGGGTCCAGCCAGGCGACCAGCGGGCCGGCCAGCGCCGGACCGAGCAGACCGGCGCCGAAGGTGACCGTGCTGTTCAGCGCGTTGCCCGCGTGCAGGTCCGCGGCGGGCAGCAGGGTCGGGGTGATCGCCCAGGCGGCCGGCAGGAACACCCCGGCGCCGAGGCCGACCAGCAGTGCCAGCCCGCCGATCAGCCGGAAGTCCGCCGCCCCGGCGGCCGCGGCCGCGCACAGGCCGGCGGTGGCGAGCAGCCGGCCGAGGTCGGCGGCCAGCATCACCCGCCGGGCGCCGAAGCGGTCGGCGAGCATCCCGCCGAGCGGGGTGGCGGCCAGCCGGCCCGCGCCGTAGGCGGCGATCACCAGGCTCAGTCGGCGGGCGCCGCCGCCGAGGGAGTAGACCAGCAGCGGCAGGGCGACCACCTGGAACGCGTTGCCGAACTCCGAGGTGGCCTGCCCGATCACCAGCAGCCGGAAGCCGCGGGCGCGCAGCGGTGCCAGGCCGAACCGGGGGCGGAACCGCAACGGCCCTGCGGCACGGGCGGGTTCGGTGCCGCCTGGGCTCGGACGGCCACCCGGTTTCAGCTGGCTGCCCGCCTCCGCGCCGCCGGGCCCGTCGCTGCCGCTCGTACCGGTGCCGGTGCCGCTAGCCCTCGAGCCGCACCGGCCGCGACGCCAGGCCCCG